>NZ_CAXLML010000065.1:0-5002 GCF_964187505.1 Candidatus Chordibacter forsetii | reverse complement strand
AGTCCGGGGGCGTGTACATTGGATGAGCCTTTTACTAAGGGAAAAAAAGCAGAAACAGGAAAAAAAGTGCATTCATTTATTAAAAAACCCTGTATTTATGCGGTCTTTAGCCTGCCCCCCCCTATTTAGGTTCTCCTCCATCTCTCCCTCCGCAGGGCGGGCACCCGACCCCGATTTTTTTCCACATAATTAAAATTTTCATGAAAATGGACAATTCTTACTAGTGGATTAATAATCCAACGAAATCATTGATAATAAATCGGCTGCGGTATTGGTGTTGGCTGAAGGAGCCATTATTTAGGGTATTCTCAAGGGCTAAGGATCAAAATATTTTATAATCGCATAAAATTTTAACTTTTTTCGTTAAAATTGGGTTAACACGGGAGTGGATAGTTAGATGTCTAAATCAAATCCTGCAACAGAAAGTCTTTTTATAGAGCTTTACGCGAAGCATGAACCATCTGTTCGTGCCTTTGTAAAAAACGGTATTTTTTGTCAGCATGATGTAGCAGATGTCATGCAAAAGGTAGCCATGGTTGCATGGAAGAAATTTGCTAACTTAGATGATCCAGATTTGGAGTTTGGAAAATGGATGTGCGTGATTGCCCGTTATGAAATCATGAAATTCAGGCGAGGTAAAAGTCGGGATATTCTTATTCTAAGTGAAACTGCAGTTGAAAAAATTCTCGATCAAGGGTGTGAAGAATATTCAACCAGAATTAAAACCTTAGAGTTTTTGCAGACATGCATAGACAGTCTCAAAGAAGAAGAAAAGACACTCATCAAAATTGCATACAATTCTAACACTTTAATCAAAGTATTTGCTAAGACTTTGAACAAATCTGCACACGCAACATATCAGAAACTTCAAAGAATTCGAAACAAGTTGGCAGATTGCGTTGAGTTTAAGCTTAGCACCGAAAAAGTATGAAAAGTGAAGATAAGAGATTAATTCAAGCTTACTATTATGGAAGTATAACTAAGGGAGATGCAAAAAAGCTGAACAAGCTATTGGAACATGACCCAAAGGCTAGATCTTATTACATAACATACTCTGCCATCACAGAACATCTAGGTGAGTCAATGGAAGATAATGAAAATGAAATATTTTCCTCTCCAAAACTAAGTTTCTCCAAAAAACAATCCACTGCCCCATGGTTACTTATTGCGGCCTCTTTAGTGCTCGCATTTTTAGTCTTTGATTATCTGAACAATCGAGATAAAGACCACCCGACCGTTACAATTTCTGAAACTGATTCGATTTTAAATAATTCTCGGACCCAAGCTCACTTAGTGGATCATTTTAACGCATCCATAAAGGGCATAACCCGTCGACTGGAAGATTTCATCTGGGTTCCTGGCAAATACGAATTATTGAGCGGAGAATTGCATCTTCGGTTTAACCGTTGTGTTGATTTCATATTTCAAGGACCTGGTATTTTTGAAATAGAAGACTTTCAAAACATAAGGGGTACCAGTGGTAGTATCAGAACCATTGTTTTGAATGAAAATGGTAAGGGTTTTACCATTAAATCTCCCACAACAACATATGTCGACTGGGGTACTGAGTTCGCTCTTAATATTTCTCCATCGCAGCAAGATAAATTCAATATCGATCAAGGAGAAGTTGAGGTCTCACCAATAGGAAAACCTGATAACAAAACATTGTTAACCCGCTTTAATTCAAGCCATCAAAAATTAGACTTCATTGAATTAGATGCTAGTTTAAAGCCAAGTCAACCCGGTGATGCCGGAGCAAAAAGAAACTTCAAAGCATTTGAAAAACTTGCAAACCATGCTGACACGATTGGACTGTACAACTTTGATTCCCCTGAGCAATCCATATTAATAGAAGAACTGGTTAAAAGAATTCCAAAAAATTGGCAAAAGTGGTCAACAGTCCATAACCTTAAATCAAACCGGCTTATCATTAACCATGCGAAATCTGAAATCGGATCACATGGAGTCTTTCATAAATGTCACAGAACAGCTGGAAGATGGCCAGAGTCCTTAAGTGTCGGCTTACCACACAATGGCTCTCATGTAAGTTTCTCTATTCCTGGAAATTACCCTGAGATAACTATAAGTTTCTGGTTACAAAAACTAGACCGCCTAGATGCCATTAATTCACTAATAAAATCGGATTATTGGAATGAAATTGGAAATTTATGCATAGAATTTAGTCGGGGGGGTAAACCATATCTACACCAGTGGGGAGAAGTTTCCCCAAGTAAATTTAGGTTTGATAATGAAAGACTATCATCAGGTTGGCAGTTGGTAACCTACACATTTGGCAGGGAAGAAAATGATTCTAAAAGTAAAATCTACATAGATGGAAATCTTGTTTTTGAGTCTAAAACCAAATGGACGAATTACATTTCGTTAGGCGATTTTACAATCGGCGGCTGCGTAAATGAAACTGGACCAAGCTCAGCAAATTTAAACTGCAAAATTGACGAAATGGTTATTAGCAAAAACAGATGGAGTGAAGAAGATATAAGGGAATATTTCCTCGATGGATTCCCTTTCTACCAAGTGGAACCAATAACATTTGCTGAAAGTTCATTTTCTCCAACCAATCCTGCTCGATAATGAAACATGTGATTAAATTTAATGGGGAAGAATTAATCAATAAGTCTGAGGCCATTCGCATACTCGGTTTTTCCAAACTCGGCAGCATCGATTATTACATAAAAAAGAAGCAACTGGATGAATTTGAGATTTTAGGCCTCAACAAGAAACTTCTCTCCAAAAAGCAGATTGAATCACTCAAATCCAATAAGGGCTCTTCCCATGGATAAGATCAAGCGATACGACAAACAAGCAAACCACCTACTCAATCTGGTGCAGGCTGCTCATATACTTGGTTATAAGGATTACCGAATGATTGAGACCCTCATTGATCAGGGCTTACTCCAAGCCCACACCATTGGGAAATCCAAAAGATTAAAAGTATTTTACCACGACCTGATGGAATTTCCTCAAAAAGTAAAACCATAAGTATTTTTTGCCAATGATTAAGCCACTAGATAAACAAACGGATGATGAACGCTATCTGACCTTTACTGAGGCAGTTAAATTACTGGGTGCAGGCACCAATAATCGGATACGCAACTTTGTCCGAGAAGGCAAAGTACAATCCTATCGCCTGCCTCTCACCTCAGGATTACGGGTACGGGAGTCCGATATACTTTCTCTTATCGAGGTAAAAGAAATCAAAAAAGATGGATCAAAACAGTGAGATTTCTCTTCCAATCCTTAAAGATCTCGACCGTTTTATCAAAATCAGTGAAGCCGCCGATTTGTTAGGATATGCAAACTATCAATCAATTAACCATATGCATAAGCGAGGATTAATTGATGTGTACTCCCTACCCCATAACAAGCTTAAGCGTGTCCTACTTAGCGATATCACTGCCATTCTTGAGCAAAGCAAATCAGAGGAACAAAATTACTTCAAAAAAGCATTGAGCAAAAACAAAAGAGGCAGAGGGAGACCACGCAAATTTAATTAATTGTTAAGAAATATTCAGAAAAAGTAACGACTTGATGAAAGAAAACGCCAAACCAAAAAAAACAACTCTACTTAATCTCACCGAGGCTGGTCATTTGCTCGGATATCAAAATGCTACGGTGATCAAGAACTTGATCGGACAAGGTCTTTTAAAAACCTACATGATTCCAGATTCCACAAGAATTTTAGTGAGTAAAGAAGAAGTTCAGGGCCTAATCAAACCAGTCATCAAAACTCCCAAGAAGGACGACTCTAAGAAGTAAAGGATCAGTGGTAGAGATACCCTTTTCCTTCTAATCGAATAATTTCTCAAATTTTTGAAACTTTTTTGTAACATTTTTCAATCTGGTGCTAATAGAATAGTATACAAATATAACCTATAAGCATAATAGTATTAAATGTTAGGCAAACACATAAAAATAATCCCTTTTTGGCTCAATCGTTGGATCCAAAAAATGGATCGGTACAGTATCAAAATAAAATTCATGCACTTATATCATGCATTCTGCCTTCAAGAAAAAGAGCACATCGTACTTCAATTTGAAAGTGCGGAAACCTGTCTCAGGAAACTCCTCAAACAAGGCTTCGACCTTGGGGTTAAAAATGAGGCTATCCTCTACTCAGTAGTTCGTGCAGATCAAAACTCCACCTTCGAAAGGATCAAATTTTCACCTAGCGATCTTGCCAACTCTGAACCAAGCCAACCTACCCCATCCTTTGCCTAGAATTTTAAATTTTTAAGTCCACACCAGCCCTATGAACACATTTATAAAATTAATACTGCTCCTCGTGCTTTTGATTGCAGGAACCATTGTTACACGAGCACAAACCATCATTGTCCCCCCAAGCCTGGGGATTATGAGTTCCACACAAACCAGCCGCAACACCGCAACTCTAAGTGGAAATCTCCTAAGAACTGGCGGAGAGAATCCAACCGTTAAAATTGTCTGGGGTACTCAAGACCGGGGGTTACAACCTCTTCCCGACTTTAGTTGGGATAACGAGATTACCATCTCAACCAATCAGTCTGCAGGAACCTTCTCTACAAATATTACCATTCCTGCACAGGGTGATGTATATTATTTCCGTGCTATTGCCAGCAATGCCGCTGGCACAGTTGTCAGTCGCAACCTCGGCGTTTTACTACCCACAAAAATTGTTGGATCGGAAAATCTGGTTGGACGGTGGTCCTTTGACGATGGAGATTCGAACGACTCTTCAGGAAATGGGTACCATGGGAGTATGCAGAATTTCTTTACTCCAGGCAATGTATCCAATCTGAAACTTTGGCTGGATGCTGCGGACAGCAGTACACTTACTCTGGCTTCAGGTAAAGTATCTACATGGTCTGATAAGAGTGGAATCGGAAACCATGCAACAGTTTACTCAGGAGATTCCTTAGACCGCAGACCAACCTACACCGCTTCAGACAGTTTACTGAACAATAAACCATCGGTGGGTAGTAGCTCAAACTCTGGCGACATCGGC
>NZ_CAXLML010000064.1:0-3429 GCF_964187505.1 Candidatus Chordibacter forsetii | reverse complement strand
AGGAACTCTACGATCATTCAATGGACCCCGAAGAGGTAACCAACCTTGCAGGCAATTCAACATTTTCAGAGATCACTGCCTTGCTCTCAAAACAATTAGAATCTTATGTGCCTCAAGCACCCCACTTTCGGAATCCTTAAGTTCACACAAAGCATTTCCTATATGAAAATATTATTTTATCTATCGCTGACCCTGATTAGTTTTTCTCTCTTTGCAAAAAAAGATGCTCCCAACTTCGTTATCTTTTTGACTGATGATATGGGCTGGGGGGACTTGGGTTGCTATGGACACCCCGAGATCAAGACCCCCAACTTGGATAAGTTTGCATCTCAGGGAACAAAGTTTACTGAGGCTTATTCCGCATGTGCCGTCTGTTCTCCTTCGCGTGCCGCAATCCTGACTGGTCGCACGCCATTCAGGAATGGGGTATGGCGCTGGGTTCCTCCCCAAAGTCCGATTCATCTACGTGAGTCCGAAATTACCCTTCCTGAACTCCTTAAGAAAAAGGGATACGCTACCTGTCATGTGGGTAAATGGCATCTAAATGGTTATTTTAATCATGCAAAACATCCCCAGCCCGATGATCATGGGTTTGATCATTGGATGGCCACCCAGAATAACGCTCATCCTAATCACAAAAACCCCACAAATTTTGTTTTAAATGGAAAAGATATGGGCAGGTTGAATGGATACTCCGCCCCTCTGGTGGTCGAAGAGGGCATTCGCTGGCTCAAAGATATTAAGGAGCCAGGAAAGCCATTCTTTCTCAATGTCTGGACTCATGAACCTCACTTACCTATCGAGTCCTCTCCAGAGTTCATGAAGCCCTACCTACACCTCAAAGACGAAGGACTTCGACAGCATCACGGGAATATTACTCAAATCGATTATGCCTTTGGCAAGTTGATGGACGCACTGGACAAGATGGACTTAGCGGGTGACACCTTTGTGTTTTTTACCTCAGATAATGGACCGGAGGGCAGGGGGAACAAAGGAAGAACCCGAGGTTCAACTGGTGGGCTACGGGAACGTAAACGATCTTCTCACGAGGGTGGTATTCGCGTTCCGGGAATTGCTCGTTGGCCAGGCAGGATTCCGGTCGGAGAACATAAGGCTCCGATTATCGGTTCTGATTTATTTTCTACTATCCTTGGAATCGTCGATATTCCATTACCCACGGATCGTACAATAGATGGTGCTGATTTCATGCCTCTCTTTTCTGGCGGGAAGATAGATAGAAAGGTTCCGATGTACTGGAGGAATCACCTTGCTGATCCCCAAGTACATGTGGCTCTTAGAAAGGGAGATTGGAAGGTTCTAGCCAATGTTCAATTGGACAAATTCCAATTATATAAGATCGATGAGGACTGGCAGGAAAGGAACGACCTAGCCCAGTCGAAACCACAAAAGCTCGAAGAAATGAGTGCACTGCTGCTTTCCGTGCATAAACAGGTTGCAGAAGAGGGACCAAGCGAATGGTGGAAAAACCAACCAATGAGTAAAAAGTCAAAAAAGAAGTAAGACCTACTTATACTGGGAGCTCGCTTGAGCAAGGTCCTTGCCTATTTCAGTAACAAGTTTTTTTGGACTTATGGCCTTGGCGTGGATCCCCCATGACAATATCCATGATTTAATCTCCACTAGGTCACACACCGTGATTTCAAAATCCACTGCTCCGTCACCCCGCTCTTTTACAACCTGACTTTTATTCCATATTTTTTCACGAATAAAGGGTGCAGCCACTTGGTCAAAAATCACTTTTACCTTAAACTGTTGTTTTCCGAAGAATGCCCCAAAGGCATGTTCTCTTGCCGCGGTTAGATCAAATGGTTTATAGGCTGGATACTCCTTTCCCACTTTGATCTTACTTCCCATGCGGGCCAAGTGGTAACACGCCACATTATCAGATTTTGCAGAGGATGCGAGCAGGTACCAGTTTCCTCCATGGTTGAATAAATGCCGGGGGCGTAAAATTCTTTTTCCTTGTTTGCCCGAGCTGGCTGCCCGGTATTGAACTTCGATTTCCCGGCTATCGCGACAAGCCTTTCCCAATAACTCCAGAGTTTCATAAGTTGCCGTGCTTACTCCATTGGACAGGTAGGAAACATAGCGGTGCATGTTTTCCATATTGCTAAGATCGAGAGGAGCGAGATGAGCGAGTAATTTTTTGAAAAAACTCACCAGAGGATCTTCGAATGCACTCCCCTGATATTGCTCGATTGAAGAACGGGCGACGAGGAGAGCAAAGACCTCCTGCCTACTAAGCTTCATCGCCGGCATATCGATAACCGCTTCGGTATAGCGGTATCCCTTATACTCTCTTGAGTATTCAATAGGCAGGTTCATATCCTTCTTCATAAAGGCGATATCGCGTTGAATCGTCTTGGTGGATACACCAAACCTTTTGGATAAGGAGGGGAGTCCGGGCGCCCGTTCCTTGTTTAAATATTCGTGGATGCCTAACATCCGGTGTAGCGCTTTGTAAGTGGTTTCTTCGGTATCCATGCAAAGGATTAAATTCTATATGGACACCATACGTCTACCATAATCCTTATTATATGAGGGCCTATGAAAATTATCCAAACTCCCCAAGCCCGATCCGTAGATATTAAAAAGCCAGAAGGTGATGCCCGTTCAATGGCAGATATCTCTTGCAGTTTGATTGATGATTTATTGGTTCAACCCCTTGATTCGACGGGTCGCTTATCCGATAATGATTTGTCAACTGTGTCACAACTCAAAGCAGTCATCTGTATGCTGGGTGAACAGGCCGGAGTCCTTGAAGATATGATCCTCGGGAAAGCCCACGAGGATGGATCAAATTAAATAATTTGAACAAATCCTAAACCACCAGTCTAAGCCGAAATCAAATGTCCTATGATGCACTGATCAGCGATTTGGATGGAGATGGTAATAACGACATTTTTATAGCCGGTCAGAACAGAGAAAATGTCGTATGGTTCGAGAACCCCAAGCATTAATTTTCTAACAGTTCGTTGAGTGTGTAGTAGGCGACAGGATTTCGTAAACTTTTTCCGTCCGGATCTTTTAGCTCTGGAAGATTAAACTGGTAAATTTTTCTTTCTTCCAAGTTCGGAATCATTACCCGAATGGTGCTTCCGTCCAATGATTGCTCCACCCTCGTCGGTACGATTTTTTGGATATCAGTTTTGGGGTATCCATAATTCGGTCCGTACGGGTAATGGTAGCTTTGGACCCCAAAGTTTTTAGGATCAAGTTTGATGACTTGGTTAACCGGTTGGGTGAAATGAAAAAGAAACCCATCCTTTTGCAATTCGATCCGGTGGATTTCGAAAGGAGTAGTTCCCGAGTAAACGATCTTTTGCAGGCCTGAGTCGGTTTTCCCTCGGGCCCAGTTTCCTTCGCCCGCTCTTCCGATGATCAATTCGCCGGCTGACAAAAAGGCAA
>NZ_CAXLML010000063.1:0-7186 GCF_964187505.1 Candidatus Chordibacter forsetii | reverse complement strand
TGGTGGAGGTGGCAGGATATACCTCGAGGGAACATCCTCTTTCGTAAACCATGGCAGTGCAACCAATGCCAATATCACTGCCAATGGGGGAACCACTCAGGCAAGCTCGGGTACACCGAGAAGTGGGCAGGATGGTACCGTGCGTATCGTACGCCCACAGGTAAGCTCACTCAATTTTACCAGTGGTACCCTCACCATCAATACATCCACTGCCGAAATATCCCACACCGATGGTTCCTTTCTCCTGGGAGAATTGGCTGACACATCATTCACCGCAACCGACGGTACTTCATATTCCTATAAAATCGCCACTTTCACTGCCGATACAATCAACCTCGGTTCCGGAGTAGTGGTAAATGTAACCGGGGATAACGCACTTTCTCTGCGTACCCGGAACCATGGCAACCTCACCCTCGGCACCACACTAAATGTGAGTGGCGGGGCAGCCACCGAAAGCCCATATGCAGGTGGAGCAGGAATGGCAGGCGGGTTCGACGGGGGCTTGCCCGATGCCAATGGCTATGGGCCCGGCCGGGGCAAGGCAAAGAGTTTGATTTCTGGAACGAATGAGCAAGGAGGAGGAGCAGCTTATGGGGGGCGTGGCTACGATACAGATTCAGGTTACAGCCAGGCATACAGTTCTGCAGATTTAACCAACCACTTATTGGGCGGTTCCGGCGGTGGCGGAGGAGATGTGTATGCCGGTGGTGCCGGTGGTGGAGCCATTGAATTGGTAGCCCATGGAGATGGAGTCCTCACCCTATCCGGCAGTATCAAAGCAAACGGAGGAGATACATCACGCCATCATAATGAGAGCGGTGGAGCAGGCTCCGGCGGTGCAATCCGTCTGGAAGGTGGCTCCGTTTCCATATCCGGCACACTAGAGGCCAAGGGTGGCAACGGGCTGTCTGCCACTCCCGGGGGCGGTGGCCGAATCGCCATCAAAACCAATGGTAATTTAACCTTGGGCACGATTGCCCTGGATGGCTACCGTCCGGGCACCCTACATATTTCCGGTGCCACTTCGACAAACTCCATCAATTATTCCAGTGGCACCCTTACCTTTGATACCACTCATGGCTACTGGCACCATTCCTCAGGTGCCCATGGTACTGGATTGATAGAGCAAAAAGATGACAATGGCATTACTTACAAGACATGCACCTTTACCTTTGACTCTATCAACATGGCATCGGGGTTGACAGTGGTGCTTGTGGGCAAGAACGCACTCATTTTAAAAACCCGCAACCATGGAAATAT
Organism: Candidatus Chordibacter forsetii; assembly: GCF_964187505.1. Lineage (NCBI taxonomy): Bacteria > Pseudomonadati > Verrucomicrobiota > Opitutia > Opitutales > Candidatus Seribacteraceae > Candidatus Chordibacter > Candidatus Chordibacter forsetii. The sequence continues at coordinate 5,926 of NZ_CAXLML010000063.1, read as the reverse complement.
TTCCGTGGGCACTACCCTATCTGCCGATGGTGGAAGTTCCCACACAACTTACTCCTCCTACCTTTATCAGATGGGGTTTGGTATTGGGAAACTAGGTGGGCATGATGGAGGACTAGCCATTAATTCTACCAGTGGAATCTCTGGTTTTGGGCCCGGTAAAGGTAAGTATAAAGGCGGCGGAGTATCTGGAAACCAAGTCGGTGGTGGGGGCGGATATGGAGTACCCGGGCAATACCATGCCAATGACACCAGTTTTGGAAACACTTATGGAACGGATAACCTGACTCACTTACTAGGTGGATCGGGAGGTGGAGCTGGCGGGCTTTCCGGTGGTGGAGCAGGAGGCGGAGCGATTAGTATTGAAGCCGATGGAAATGGTACAGTTACGATTTCTTCTGGAGGCGGAATTTCTGCAAACGGTGGGGGTGTTGCCAAGAGTACATACAACGGTGGTGGCGGAGGTTCCGGAGGCTCGATTCGTATCGCCGGAAAATCCATCCATAATTCTGGAAGTATTCAGGCAAAAGGAGGCATCCCTCCGACCACATCCAGTACCTACTCCGGCGGTATCGGTGGTGGTGGCCGGGTGGCATTCAATTATTCGGATGGTTTTACCCTTGGTAGTGTGGATGTGGGTAGTGGGGTCTATGCCGGATCGGTCGGGCAAAATACTCCTCCCACCGTCACATCTGCGGATACTGCAGCCGTAAAATATTCTGACACTCTTTATCAGAAACATTCCGCAACCCGCTATGAAGACTTGTTATTATGGTACCCATTCGATGAGACTGATGGCTCAACCGCTGTAGACTTTTCAAAACATGGGCGAAATGGATCCCTCAAAAATATGACTTCCGCAAACCGTGTAAGTGGAAAAATGGGCCGGGCGTTATCTTTCGATACAATTTCATCCAAAACCAGTGCGGATACAAGCGGACAATACCTGGACCTCGGGTCATGGATTTTTGGTGGGGCACACTCCATTGCCATGTGGGTAAAAGCCGATGAATGGCGCAACAGTGTATCTCTCTTTGATCTATCCGGTAGTGACCGGGTGGAATTAAGAATGCAATCAATTAGTTCAGAAAACCTCTTCCATTCCCTTAGCGGTACAGCAGGAGGAGATGAATCTATAAGTACAGCAGTTCTGGATTGGGAAACCTGGGTGCATGTAATTATAACAATCGAAGATGGAGGAACCAATGCATCCACCGGCAAGGTGTATGTGAATGGATCCCTTACCAGCACCACCGGCTCACTTACTGTTCCGGATAGTGTACTCCGTACCGAACAATACATCGGGCGCTCCCACACCACAACCAAACCTTATTTTGCAGGCGATCTCGATGATTTCAGGCTATATGGAATCGCCCTGAGTGCAGACGAAGCCCTCGCGGTATACAATGAGAAAGATGCTTCCGCATGGTACCAAATTACTGCCCTTAACAACCCTACACAATTTTCGGCAACAGGACTACCGAATGGACTGGCCGTTAATCCAGATACTGGTGATGTATATGGGCATACCACATTACTGGGGAATCATACTGCGAATGTGAGTGCTTCCAACCTCTCGGGTAGTGATTCGAAATCAGTCACCTTTACGGTATCGGCAAATACACCCTTACTGGCCGAAGTACAGGCAACTGCCATCGGATCCACCTCTGCCACAGCCAGGTTTAATCTTTTATCCACTGGCGGAGCGGACACATCCTCGATCACTGTTTATCATGGCAGTTCAGACCAGGGTAATACAACCAGTGGGTGGAGTGGAAACTCTTCCCTATCCGGTGCCCAGAGCACAGGATTTCTGGAACTGGGAATGTCCGGACTCTCCGCCAGCACAACTTATGTATTCCGAATCAAAGCAACCAATTCTGCCGGAGATGCATGGTCGGCACCTATATCCTTCACCACCGGCACACAGGCACAGGCACCATCGATTGCCGCACTGGATGCAACCTCGGTGGCAGGGACTACTGCTACTGCCAATGGGGACCTTCTCTCTTTTGATGGATCGGACCAACCCACTATTACTATTTATTGCGACACCGAGGCAGGACTGGCATCCAATACCAACGTTACCGTACTCACCTCATCTTCGACCTCTGCACAAATTATTCACGGCAGTCCACATAACAGCCACCCTGTAACTGATGCATTTGATGGTGATACTTCAACTAAGTTTCTAACTGGAGATAAGGTAAACAATGGTTTGATTATTTCACTCGGTACATCAGTAGTTAGAAAACTTACTATAACCAGTGCAGACTCAGTTGCCAGAAACCCAGGTACTTATGAAATTCATGGTTCCAACAATGGGGTAAATTACAGCCTTATTTCATCTGGAAATTTTCCAAGTGCTACCGCAACATTTCAGGAAAAATTTGTGGAGTTTAATAACTCTGTTTTTTATTCAACCTACAAAGTTGTATTTCCGACAAATCTTGGAGATAGTACATACATTGGATTTGCTGAATTGAAATTATCCGGCCCGTCCCCCGCCCTATCTTCAAGTGCCAACTTAGGCACCAAAGCTGTTGGTACATTTACCCATAATTTGACCGACTTAACCCAAGGCACAGTCTACAAATATTTATTCAAGGCAACCAACAATGGGGGCACCGCATATTCTGGGGTAAAATCCTTTACCACACTTGGACCACCTGCGGTTGAGACCACTGCTGCATCAGAAATCACCAAGACCTCCGCCAAGCTCAATGCCAACCTCACCTTCGCCAATGGTTCGGATACCTCGGTCACCTTCTATTGGAATACATCCGATGGTGGCACCACTGCATCGTCTTGGACATCTGGTTCAGGTGGCTCCCACCAACTTGCCGGCACTCATGGAGTCGGCACGCTCTCTTATACTCTCAGTGGGCTAACCACCGGTACGACCTATTACTACACCGTAAAAGCATTGAACCCGCAGGGAACAGTTTGGGGGACAACAAGAACCTTTGTACCTGCCAATACTGCCCTCAATGAATACTCGATACCTGATTTGGCTCTGTGGCTGGATGCATCGGACATTGATGGGGATAGTCAGGCAGATAGCGTCACTTCTGCGGTTCCCGTATCCTCATGGACGGATAAATCGGTAAGTGGTATTGGTGTAAGCCAATCCAATGCCGATCTGCAACCATCCCAACTGGGCAATCAATTCGGAAGTAAGCCAGCTGTGCGTTTTGACGGTGCGGGAGATGTACTCAACCTGGGCAGTATCCGCACAAGCTCGGGTGGTTACTCCGCATATGCATTGGTAAAACGGGAAAGTGAATCAGGAGATGACAATGCCCACTTGATTAGCGAATCCACCTGGTCTCTCATCCCCAACACATCCAAAGATGCATTTTCTGCCAAGGTAGTAAAATCTTCCTCGGCCAGTGGCAAGACGCTGACCAATATCAAGCTCGGCCGAAGCCCCAATTCCACAACAAATCATTTTGGTGGAGACTTGGCAGAACTACTAATTTTCTCTCGTGAGCTTAATTCCACAGAAGAACAAAAGATTGAGGGTTATCTCGCCCACCGCTGGGGAGCAACGGATAGCATAGGTTCTAATCATCCCTACAAAACTGTGGCTCCTGTTTTTGATAACAATCCGTTGATTGGAAGTATTTCATCTATTTCTATCACGACTGGCCAACTCGTTAGCATTGAGGTTCCTGCAAGCAGAAATCCAACATCATGGACGGCAACAGGTTTAGCCAGCGGGTTAAGTATTGATAACACTGGAATTATATCAGGAACAACCAACTACATTGGAAGTTTTAATGCCACCGTAACCGCTAGCAATGAAGATGGGACCCATTCAAAATCAATTTCATTTACCGTCTCCAAAGGAAACCGGATAGTTACTTGGGACCAGAACTTCACTGGAATGACCTATGGAGATGCACCGGTTTCTCTGACTGGTACTGCCACTGGATCGGGTGATTTTAATTACACATCCAGCGACTCCACCATTCTCGAGATTAATGGTACCACTGCCATCATTCGTGGAGGTGGTACAGTTACGGTGACTGCCACCGCGGCAGAAAACTCCACGATGTTTGCCGCAACTCCAGTAGCCAAATCAATCTCTATCGCAAAAGCACCATTGATTGTCACTGGGCAGGACCTCTCTCTATCTGTGGGCGACTCCATTCCTGACGATCTAAATTGGACTGCCACGGGGTGGAAACATAATGACGCGAGTCTTTCAGTAGGTAAAAATCCAGCAAATCTTAGTAGCTTAGCATTATGGCTCGATGCGGCAGACAGCAGCACAATTACAGAGTCCAACCAACTTGTAAGTCAATGGTCTGATAAAAGTGGTAATAATTATCATGCTACGCAATCTACCCATGCGCAAAAACCAACTTACTTACTATCAGATAATTTACTAAATAATAACCCATCGATAAGTAGTGGTTCAGCAAATGGGGAAATCGGGGTTTCGTTACCAACTATTTCTCTTCAGGAAATCTATTTGGTTGCTTACTATAAGGATGGTTCTGATTCAACTTTTGATTCTCATAGTACATTGATATCTGGCCCAGGTGGATACGGACTCAATCGAGTAATGGGCGGCGAAAATTCATCTAACCTGGTTAATTCTTCAAATTTTAATGATGGAGGAACTTACAAAAATGGGTCAGCCACATCCTCTTCCGCTATTCTTCCAATGCCGGGTTCTATTTTAAGACTTACCAGCTCTACTCCGAAAAGTGAAGATAGGTGGCTCTTGTATAATAATGCAAACAATGATCGCGGATGGGTTGGTGGAATTGGAGAGGTGATTGGTCTATCATCTACGGCTTCCGCTTCAGATAGAGTTGCTATAGAGGGTTACCTCGCCCACAAGTGGGGCTTGGCCGGTAGTCTGCCAAGCAATCATTCTCATAATCAGATTAGTCTATCGCAGGGACCGATTGTTACCACGAATGCCACATCCTCAAGCCCATCTGGTGCATATGCAGTTACAGCAAGTGGGGCTGTTGCTAATAAATATTCATTCATCTATGAGGATGGAAGCTTAGTGCTGTCCAGCCTGACCGAGCAGTCGATTACATGGGGGCAGAACTTCAGCGGTGTGGGAGTGGGCCAGATTGTCGACTTAAATGCCTCGGCCTCCTCGAACTTGGCTGCACTGTACTCGGTGAGCGATAGCACTGTCGCTGAGCTCGCGGTGACCAACCAGAGCTCGTTAAAAGCATGGTGGAAGCTGGATGAAACCAGTGGGGATGCCTCGGACTCCTCGACCTTTACCAACACAGGATCCCTGCGCAACGCTCCAATCTATTCAGCCGGCAAGTTTGGAAATGCGATTACTCTGGATGGAACAGATGATTTCATCCAAGCCTTTACCTACAATGGAATCGGAGGAGGTATCCGCCGCACCATTGCTTTATGGTTTAAAACATCGACTGCAAATAAGCCCATCCTCCAGTACGGAGCGTCAGGTGCTGCCACACTTTATAAATTATCTCTTAATTCCTCAGGAGCCGCAGTGCTGGATTTTGGGGGTTCAGGAAATGCCATTACCAGTTCCACCACCGGATTGGCAGACGGGAACTGGCACCACTTGGTTGCGACCCTGCCAGCAGATGGAACCATTGGGGATGCAAGGCTCTACATCGATGGGACCTCCAACCAGGTAACAAATACCACTTCGGTAAACACATCCACTAGTGCAAACCTGATCATCGGAACAGATGGACCATCTGGCAGTAGCTTCTTCAACGGCCAGATCGATGATGTGCGTTTCTACGAGGCGGAGCTCAACTCCACGCTCGTCTCCCAGCTCTATGGAAATGGAAATGGGGACTTCAACCGGTTAAAGGTAAATGCGGCCGGCACGGTCACCCTGACTGCCAATCAACCGGGCAATGGATCCTATGCCCCTGCCCCATCGGTTACTTTGAGTGCAATTTTTAAT
>NZ_CAXLML010000062.1:0-7086 GCF_964187505.1 Candidatus Chordibacter forsetii | reverse complement strand
GTTCCACATCGTGTGGTTTTCAGGAATATTAAAATACTTAAAATCTAAATTTGAAAGTTTTTCTCATTCAATTTTCTCCGACTTGGGAAAATAAGGAATCCAATTATTCCAAGGTTCAAAACTTGATCGAACGGTCCTCTCCGGAGCCGCATTCATTGGTTGTTCTTCCGGAAGCTTTTGCAACAGGATTCAGCCTAAATACACAAGCAACAACAAAGGCAGAGCCCGATCAAAGCTACGCCTTCCTTTCGAACATATCGATCTCCCATAAAGTATGGATTTTGGCAGGGGTGATCGTTCCCAATGAAAATAACTCTGAGGCAAAAAATCTTGCTGTTCTTTTTAACCCAAAAGGCAAATGGATAGGAGCTTACCAAAAAATGTACCCCTTTACACCAATGGGTGAAGACCAAGTGCATACAAGAGGAAAAAGTACGAAAACATTCCATGTCGAAGGCTTTCAATTATCGCCCATTCTATGCTATGATCTCCGGTTTCCTGAATTGTTCAGAATGAACATCGTACAAGGAGCAAACCTCTTTGTAGTAATTGCAAGCTGGCCAAAAGTCAGAATAAATCATTGGCACACCCTTTTACAGGCAAGAGCTATAGAAAACCAAGCTTATGTAATTGGCCTCAATCGAACAGGAAAGGATCCAAACCATAACTACTCAGGTAGCTCTAGGATTATCGATCCTACTGGAAAAACGGTGATGGAGATGAAGGGCAAGGAAGAGGTTGCATCAACCAAGCTAGACAGGAACTTAGTTGATGAGTGGAGAGATAAGTTTCCAGTCTTGAAGGATATTCGAGAAGATTTACTTCCATAACTGATCAATCCCCTGCCCAAAGAGACTTGGGCAGATTGATCTTTGCTACTATACGATCGATTTGCGTCTCTTCTTCCTTTGAAAACTCCAGGTTCTTTACTGCCTGAAGATTTTCTCGAATCTGCTCAACTGAACTTGCACCCATCAGGGCACTGCTCACTCCTTTATGTCGCAAGACCCAGGAAAGAGACATTTGTGCAAGGGTTTGTTCGCGTGCATTAGCCAAATTATTTAATTCACGAATGACCCGTAAGTTCTGTTCATTCACCTCATTCTTTCGTAAAGGAGAAAGCGGAAGGCTGAACCGACAGTTTGGGGGAATTCCATCCAGGTATTTATCGCTCAGTAATCCTTGAAAAAGTGGACAAAAGGCAATCACTCCCAATCCTTGGTCCCCACATAGATCAAGCAAATCCTGCTCCACCCAACGATTGAGCATTGAATAATTAGGCTGGTGGATGATTGGTACAACAAGATTAAGATTTTTACAGGTTTCCACAGCTTCGTGGGTCTGCTTGGTCGAATAACTACTAATCCCTACATAAAGTGCCTTCCCCTGCTTTACAGCGGTATCCAGTGCAGTCAGGGTTTCCTCAAGAGGCACATTTGGGTCAAAGCAATGAGAATAAAAGATGTCAAAGTACTCCAAATTTGTACGCTTTAAGGATTGGTCCAAACTGGCCAGTAAATGTTTACGGGATCCACCCTGCCCGTATGGACCGTGCCACATATCATATCCAGCTTTGCTTGAAATGAGTAGTTCATCCCTAGGTAAATCCTTTAAAATCTTTCCAACATTACATTCGGCGGATCCGTAAGGAGGTCCGTAATTATTGGCCAGATCGAAATGAGTAATGCCCCCATCAAATGAAGTCCTAATCATATCTGTCTGTTCAGGACTTGGTTTATCTCCTCCAAAATTATGCCAGCAACCAAGACTGAGCTGAGGCAGCTTTACCCCTGATTTCCCGCATTGCCGATAAGGCATTCGTCCGTCGTATCGGGACGGAGGCGGATCCGCAGCGGTCATGGAATATAAAAGCTAACTAAAAAATAAACCGTGAAAGAATCGAAAAGATTATGAAACCGTTTCCTCTTCAATGGGATCCGCTTCATCTGAATCTGCCTTTTCTTGACCCAGATATTCATGAACGCTCAAGTCTCCAACAAAGGACTCCCCTTCCCTACGCTCAACTACATGATACCTTTCAACATATCTTTGAACCACATGAATTTTGGCATCCAAGGGTTGCACGATCAGGAGTTGCAAATGGAATTCCTTAAATAAATCGAGTAGGTATTGAGAGAATTCATCGTCCGTCTTACTGAACATTTCGTCCACCGCGACCAATCGAAATGTCTCGGTTTGTTTGCCGCCAACATCAATTCCATACTGGTAGGCGATCGCAGTTGCAAGAATGGTAGAGGCTAGACGGTTTTTCTCACCTCCCGATTTCCCCGCGGCTCCACTATAACTTTGTCTTAAAGTATCTTCTTCTTTGTAAAATTCATCCGCCCGAAACTTGAACCAGTTTCGAACATCGATCACTCGTTCTGTCCAACTAAGATCCTGTTCGAGTTCGCCAAGAAATTGCTCAACACGATGGTAACGCTCGCGACGGCGCTCATCATCATCATCTGACTCCAGGTCTCCTTCGAGAGCATGTCGGCGAAGTTTCTTAAATTTTCGCACTCCATCGTCGCCGGCATCTTCCATCATTAATTGGATATAGGTAAGTTCCTTGCGATCAAAAGTGACTCGTGAAAGATGCTCATTTAATTCACTCACTCTTTTGCGTATACGATCCCGGTGAGATTCGAGAGCTTCACTAAAACCAGAAACTTCCTCTGGTACCTGAACCCGCAAAAGTTCTTCAAATCGCTGATGATTCTTTGCAAGGTCTTCCTCTTCAATTTGTTTGCGTACCTGTTCGAAGGAAGAATAAGTGGAATCAGAATATCCCTCCTCTAAATCAAGGACTAATTCATCACGGAAAGCCTGGTTTCTACCATCGGCAATAAACCTTTGCATCGCTGCAACATTCCTATCTCTCAATTTATCGAGTGAACCCTCGAGCTTATGGATTCGGCCATCTAATTTGTGAGTGGCATCTCGGGCTGATTCCTCGATATCGTCTGGAGAATCAGGCGGTGAACCAAATTCATTTTCAATCTTAGCGTAGAGGCCCTGCAAAGCATGCTCTGCCTTTTCTTTGGCATCCTCATCAACATCTCCCTTCGAAAAGGAAGGAAGAATTTCATCCCGGTACTTCGCTAACATCGAACGAATTGCTTCCATGCGAACTTCGTTTCTTTCTGCACGGGCTTCAACACCTCCAATTCTTTGAAGTATTTGATCACGGGTAGATTGTAAGTCGTCCAATTTTTCAAGCATGGTGTCATGATCATCCTTTAATTTTTTTAGGACATCTGACCCCCCTACAATTACACGCTCTTCCTCCTCTAGATCAGCCATACGGGTTGAAATTCCGAGTACATCAATATCGGAAAACTCATTGGCACAAGCTTGTAGTTGAACGCCGGCACGCAATTTTGCCCGCAAACTTTGACGCTCAAATTCAGATTCACGAATAGAACGGCCAGCACGATCCGCTTCTTCCCGCCATTTTTCCAAAGCCTCATCAAGTGACTTTTGCTTGGAACTAAGATCCCACCCTAATACCCACGTAGATGCATCACCAAGAAAGAATGTATCATCTTTTTCACGTAACGAGCCTCCTGTTTTGATGACTCCGTCCAAGGTTAGAGCATCGCTCAAGTCATCAAAGCGTTTATTACGATTATCGAAGCAAATATGGGGAAGTCTTTGATTAATTTCCGCCCGTAGCCAAGCCTGCCTGGTTTTTTCCATCTCTGCACGAATGACCAACTTGGCAAGTAAGGAATCATCATCAGGCTTAACCTTAGAATTCCCAGAACCGGGACAGATAAAAGCAAGACGATCCCCCAGGTGATTTTCTTCGAGGAATTTTTCTGCCTGATCTGCCAATTTTGGCGGAACAACTACGCTAAGTGCGAAGGTGCGAAGAGCACGCTCAATCGGCCCCGTCCACTTTGCTTCATCAGGAAGAACCTGGATCAGTTCAGCGACAAATGGAAGTTCCGCTAAATCTCTGTCCAAAGCCTTGGCCAAAGATGCACGCAAACGCGAAACTTCTGGAGGAACATTGGTGTTGGATTCCAAAAGGTAGTTTCTTTCATCTTCTAAAGTTTCCACCCGTTCATTGGCTTTTTTTAACTGGTAAGAAACTTCAACGATCTTTTCATCAAGTTCAGCAATCTTGCCTTCCATTCTTGGTAACTGGGAATCAAGTTCCCGACGAAGAGTAAGAAAATCGTCCTCTTGCTTAACGAAAGATCCTTTTTCCCAGGCACTTAAATGGCGTTCAAAATTTGCAGACCTTTTACTGACCACCTCCCTTTTATCACGCAACCGGTCAATCTCAGCACCCACTTGTTCAAGTCTTCGATTCTCATCGCTATCCGAAAGGGCACGTTCCAGATGATTAAGTTTTTCACGGAAACGATCCACTTCTCCACGGGCTGTTTTCAGGCGTGCCCGTTCGGCTTCTTCTTGATGCTTTAGTTCGTCCACCCACTCGGTTCTGCGCTCAAGTTCAGCTTGGGCGTAAAAAGGTTCAATGGCCTGACGGATACTCTCGGCATTAGCCCGTTGGTTCATCGATTCGATGAACTGTCCATGGGTCGCCTGAATTTCATCCAATTGCTCAATTTGATAAGAAGCAGTTTCGATTCGACGGTGAGTACTGCGAAGATCATCAAACCTTTCCTGTAAGGCTAGCAATTTCTCTTTAGCTCCCCCATCATCCAGCATGTGTTCTCGGATAAATTGGGTTAGGTCCTTAACATCCTTAATACAAACCGCCTGATTAAAGATAGACATGGGTGAGCGTGTTCCCAAGTCAGCATCAAGAAAAAGCATGGATTCAAACTTTTTATGATATGCAGTAAAAGAATCATAGGTGCTGTAACCACGTTCTTTTAGGATCCGACGCAAGTTGTCGGAGTCTCCTAGATGATTAAAGTCTTCTTCTATGGTAAGCTTACGTTTTTCGACTAAGTAAACTTTATCCACTTTCCCGGAAGGTAAGCACCAAAGCACCTGAGCAACTGTTACTTCAGACTGATATGCCTCATTAAAAAAATGAGCCAGTAATACGGTGTAGGTTTCACCCGGATTGCGGAGAGTTTCCTTGCGACCCTGACCGGTTACGGTGTCATGAATTTCAGAATAAGCTCCAAGAACATAGTCTCGCTCGTTACGCTCACGACTACCTGCCTGACTGGAAGCAACATTATAGTTACGAGCCCGATTGGGTACTAGAAGGGTAAGCAAGGCATCGACCAAAGTTGATTTCCCGGAACCGTTTCTTCCGGTAATCATAGATGTTCGACCATCTGGCCGTATGGTATAGACCTTGTCGTGAAACGTTCCCCAGTTAAGAAGAGAGAGTTCGTGCAAGCGGTATCCGGCCGTTGATTTGTCCGGAGAGAATTCAAGTTCTAATTGGGACTCAAGCATCTTCTTCCTCCATATTCTCTTCTAATTCGGGGGCTCTGCGTTTAATCTGTTCTTTCACTTCAGTTAATTTCTCTGGGGGTAATTTTGCTTTGATGATCCGTTCGACCCGATAGAGGCCTTCATCTTTGTCCCGCACTTTTTTGATAATTCCCCACTCTTCGAATTTGTTGATGAGTCCAGATATTTGTCGGTGAGCTTTTTTCTCATCGTGTAACTCAGGGAAGTAGGGAGACATTAACTCGATCAAGTCCAAGCTCGAGCGGTAGAGATGATCTCCCTCTTCTTGGTTTTGTTCGAAGCGCATTAATTCCTCGCGCAGTAAGACCATGAAAATGGTCTGATGGTAAGACAAACGGGTACGACGTAACACCCTGGGCAAAGGTGCCGAACCCTCCTCCCAGTTTTCGTCCTCTTGGGAATCTTCTTCCCGTTGGTGAACATAGGCGTATCCCGCAGAATCATCACGGGCGACATCCATGCCCATCTCCCCGAAGTGAGCCTTTATTTTTTCCCACTCTGCCCCTAACCTACTCCATAGGTCGAGATCTTCCTGATAAATAGGACCGTTTAGTAAACGGACGATGACATGACGATGAGTAATGGCTGGGTTCATAAGCTGGATCGTTGGAATAAAAGTTGTTCGACCTCGACATACCTAGGCTGAGAGGAACGATTCAAATCTAAATGGATTAATTCATCGGAAAGAATTTCATGACGCGGATCCTCACCAGCAATTACGCGGTAACACACAATCTCAACTACTCCCTGTTGCAATGGATACTTCTCAACTATTTCGGAAAGTGTAACCTGATCGACTTCGTCTAAAGTTTCAAAAACACGAGCCCGGTATTTCTTAAGATCTAAAGGTTCGCCCACAGAACCAAGAATATCGTTCATCCACTGAGAATCCGTACTCTTCGCCGGTTTTACTTCAGCAAATGCCTCGATCGCTTTCGGTTCCCAAAATTCTGCTTCGATTAAAGTGAAAAACTGAGGTCGTATATCAATCTCAAATTCCCAATCGTTCAACGGTGTTTCCCGTAGGCGATAGGCATGACTACGAATTTCAGAAAGTGTTTCGCGAACCTGTCGACCTCCTCCTCCAGAATGATCTCCAACTACCTGCCTAAGTTTTCGACTTATCCGACCGTAAGCACCATGAGCAGCACTTGCTTCTCCAAAAAGGCGGTCTCCAAGATTCGAAAATATTTTTTGGGTATCCAAACCACGCCGACGGGCAATGTCGGAAGTTTGCTCGGCAAGTTTGCGGAACATTCGAGACAAAGATGGGTTGGTCATCATTTCGCGAAACCCAAAATAGCTCTTTCCTTGGTCGCAACCACGAAGTGCTTCGTCTGCATCCAAAACATGTTCCACAATATCTCCTTTGGATGCCTTGCCCTGAGCATAAAGATTGGAAATCTCACGAGCATGATCGCGAAAGAACTCTTCAATTGCCCGAAAATCAGACAGAAAATGTTCTACAAGATCAGAGAGATCATAAACCTGATCCCGAATAATATCTTCTCCAAAAATGGGAGCCTCTCCCGTTTCTTGAATTTTTCTTATCTCTTCGTCAATTTCCTCGCGTTTTCGTGCAAGCTCACGGATTCGGGCATCAGGGTCTGAGTTGACCCCGTTGTTTAACTCCTGCATCTCATGAAGGATACGATTGAAACGTGACTCGGTGGT
>NZ_CAXLML010000061.1:0-16488 GCF_964187505.1 Candidatus Chordibacter forsetii | reverse complement strand
GGCGAACAGACGATTCCTCCAATTCCATGATTTACTGCCAAAGAAGCGAGGCGAAGGACTTGTTCATCTACAGGGTTATTTACTCCAATGGCACTTAAACCCTCTTGATTTGTGGAAGTTAGCACGGTTACTCCTAAAAGAGTAACATTAGGCATGTGTTTGTTGGCAAATTCTGCACATTTCTCCAAGGCTTCTGGGCCGGCACATGCATGCAATGTGATAAGTCCAACTGGAAGATCAACCAAACTTTCGAGTGCCTTGGTCATAGTGTTGGGAATGTCGTGAAGTTTAAGATCGAGAAAAACTTTCTTTCCTGAACTCGCTAGTTCCCGTACGAGAGAAGGGCCGTCCCGCAAATAACTTTGCAACCCGACTTTTACCCAACTTAAACGATCGCCGGTTTTTTCGAGGACTTGATGAATTTGCTCACGATCTTCTAAATCGAGAGCGAGAATTATTTCGGGTGTTGATGCACTCATGTTCTTGTATTCATCATGCTTGGTCATAGGTTTGAGCCAATTCAATTCTTGTATCGCCCCTCGATCTTTGGCTCCTTAACATAAAAAAAGTTATGATCGAACGAATCAAGCATAGGTCGAAAAATACGGTTGAGCTCTTTGCTCCTGCAAAGGTTAACTTGTTCCTCGCAGTTACGGGCAAGAGAGAAGATGGTTACCATGATCTTTGCACCGTTTTGGCAAAAGTCTCAGTTGGCGATACCTTGGAGTTGAAACGAAAGGATAAGAACGGAGGAGTGCATTTAAGGTGTCCTGGCTTTGAGGATTTGGAAACTTCAGGCAACTTAGTCTGCCAAGCCGTAGATAAGTGGTTTCAGCAAAGTGGAGAAAGTTGGGGAGTTGAGATTATATTAAAGAAAAAAATTCCCCCTATGTCGGGCTTGGGTGGAGGAAGTTCGGATGCCGTCTCGGCCCTCTTGGGTATGAATGAATTGGGGGATGACTCATTGCCCGAAGATATGCTTTATAATTTAGCTTCGGAGATTGGATCAGATTGCCCAAGTTTTTTAACTCCGGGTTTATGCTTAGCGGAAGGGAGGGGAGAGCATGTTCGGTCGATTATGAAATCTTTATCTCAACAGATATCTGGACAAAGGGTTTTGCTTTTCCGACCAGACATTGGTTTTTCCACCGCAGATGTGTATGCTACGCTTGCTAGTAAAAAAAGTTATTCAACAAAAAAATGGGCACAAGAGAGTGTAAAGTCTTGGGAAAATGGAAACTTACCTATTGAGGAGATCTTGCACAACGATCTGGAGATTCCAGTTTTTGAAAAACATCGATATTTTCTTCCCTTGTTTGAGCAAATTAAACAACAACATGGTATCCAACCAAGGCTTTCTGGTAGTGGAAGTTGTTGCTTTGCATTATTGCCATCAGGGTTTGATCAAATTTCGCACCTGAAAGATTTAATACTTAAAGCTTGGGGAGATAAAGTGTTCTTACAGACCTGTGAAATAATTGACTAAAGCTATTATTTAATGGGTCAGAATTTGTTTTCCATGCTTTCACCTTTGAGGCATAGTGGGAATTTGGTTAAAATTTTCTGCGATGATTGAGGACAATAATAATACTTCTGAACTTATGCTTTTCGGGATTCCTGCGTCTCCTGGAATTGCTCATGGTCCGGTATTTCGCTTCCTACATGACGAAGTAAAGATTGCCACATACGAGGTAGAGGAGTCTGACCAGGCAGAAGAGATTAAACGTTTTCTTGAGGCTTTGGAGATGACCAAATCAGAAATCCGAGAAATCCGGGAAGATGTTGCTAAAAATCTTGGTGAAAAGGAAGCGGGTATTTTTGATGCACATATGTTGGTGCTAGAAGATCGTGCCTTGATCGAAGATGTGAAGAAAGAAATTAAAGAGTCAGGTGAAAATGTTGAAAAGTGTGTCCACCGGGTAACCGGGAAATACCTGTCTTTTTTTGACCAATTGGAGGACAAATATTTACGGGAACGAGCCGTTGATTTACGGGATATCTCCCGCAGGTTACAAAGGTGCCTTTCTGGCACCACCGCATCGGGTACCGCCTTCCTTGATGAACCCAAGGTATTGGTGTCTGAAGATCTAACCCCATCGGATACGGCGGCTTTAGACCGCACGAAAATTTTGGGTATTGCCACAGACCTTGGCGGTCAGACCAGTCATGCGGTAATTATGGCACGAGCAAGTGGAGTTCCTGCGGTAGTTGGTTTGCGTGGTTTGACCGAAAAGTTAAGGCAAGGTGATGAACTTTTGATCGATGGTTTTGAAGGGGTTGCAATTATTAATCCCAGTGAAACCACTCTTTTTCGATACGGAAAAGTTGATGTTCAACGTCGTAAACTCATTAATTTGGTCGAGCAGGAGTCTTCCTTACCCTCACAAACTGCTGACGGAAAAGTTCTTAATCTTTGGGCGAACGCAGATACACCTGAAGAGGTCAAGAAGTCGATCGATCTGGGGTGTGAAGGTATCGGGCTATACCGTACAGAATCTCTATTTCTTCGAACCAATTCTCTACCATCTGAAAATGATCAGTACGAAGAATATGCCAAGATGGTGGAAGCGGCTTCAGGAAAGCCCCTAACTATACGAACTTTGGATCTTGGTGGGGATAAATTACTTGATGGTTTGAACCAACAAAGAGAAGCCAATCCATTTATGGGTTTTAGGGCAATTCGATACTGCCTGAGTAACCCGGCGGTATTTTTAGATCAATTGCGTGCAATCTTGCGGGCAAGTGCACATGGAAACATGCGTATCATGTTGCCAATGATTTCAGGGGTAGGAGAGGTTATCCGGACCAAGGAATTTATTGCTCAGGCAAAGCGGGAACTGGACAGTCGTGGAGAAAAATATGATCCAGAGATTCCACTGGGTTGTATGATTGAAACACCCGCTGCAGTTGCAATTTGCGATCTACTCGCCCAGGAATCCGATTTTTTTAGCGTTGGTACAAACGATCTTGTGCAGTACCTCCTGGCTGTTGACCGGGTAAATAATGAAATCGCTTTTCTATACGAACCTCATCACCCTGCTGTCCTTCGCTCACTTAAACAAGTTGCATCTGTTGCAGGGGAAAAGAATTTACCCGTTACGCTGTGTGGAGAAATCTCTGGAGATCCTCACTTTCTACCCCTGTTGATCGGACTGGGTTTTGATTCGTTCAGTGCTTCTCCATCAATGGTTTTGGAGATGAAGTTTTTTGCCCGCCGTTTTAATCAACTAGATGTTGAAAAAATTACCCGGGAAGCGGAGAGCAAGTTTCGACCATCTGAAATCAAGGAATTGATTAAGAACTTTTACGAAGATCGGGTTTCAGAAGCCTCGGTTTCAGAAACTCTTTAAAAAAGGCTGGCTTATTCGTCCTGAAATTTGGAGGCGAAAAGATCAGACATTTGCTTTTCTAATTCAGGTGCATCTTCAGGGCTGCATTCAAAGGTAAGTTCCGATCCGCGGGCTGCTGCGAGCATCATAATTCCCATAATACTTTTCGCATTTACCCGCTCCCCATCTTTTTTGGTTACCCAAATCTCCCCAGAGAAGTGTGATGCAATCCGGACGATCATGGCGGCCGGTCGTGCATGCACACCCATTTTGTTATTTACCTCGAGGGTAAAAGTATGAGCATTTTCTAAAGGTTGGTCAGGCACAAATATGATTTAGATCGTTCAGGAGAGAAAAGACAAAGAAAAAGTTCGAGCACCCCAAAGAACCAAAGCCGCGGCTATGGCAGCGAGAAGATCGTCCACCATCACACCAAACCCACGGGGGAGTTTCTGTGCAGAGTGAATGATCCAGGGCTTGGTTACATCGAATAAACGAAAAAGAGCGAATCCAAATGCGAGCCAGAAAAAAGTCTCTTTAGTGGGCGGAATCATCCAAAAGTCAAAGAGAGGGAGAAAGACGAATGGAATAACTGTAAATTCATCCCAAATTATTTCTCCCGGATCGTTTCGATCGAGTAGGATTTCGGCTCGAGAGCAAAGGGGGATTCCAATAACAAAAAGAGGAAGGAAACTCAGGGCAATTAGGTGAGCAGGCCAACCCATTACCAGTGTCATGAAAACATATGCGAGCAAACCGACCAATGACCCCATAGTTCCAGGTGCAGGTAACTTAGTTCCTACCGGTCCCAAAGTGGCGAGGAAGAGAACAATTCGATTCATCCTATCAACATTTAAGAGTCCTGGCCTATAAAGACTTTCCAGTATTTTACCAAATAATTGATCCCTGAATAAACCGTGAGAACGCAGGCTAGAATCAAGGTAACTTGTGCTGCTTGCCCAATGGGTTGGATCCATGTGGAAGAACTCGCAAGGAATTCGGTCTGCGAAAGATCATGGATAAGTGCACCTTCGGTTATAAATAAACAAATTGAGGTAATTTGCATGACTGTTTTTACTTTACCTGCCTTTTCGGCTGCTAGGGTTTTCCCCTGAGCCGCTGCAATCAAGCGTAATCCGGTGATAAGAAATTCTCGTGAAAGTATTAACAGAATGGGAAATAAAGCCCACAAACCGATTATGCCAAGGGCAAGCATGCTTACAAAAGTACCCATGGTAAATATCTTATCTACCAATGCATCCATGAACTTACCAAAATCAGAGACCTGACCAAGGCGGCGTGCTAGCCAACCGTCCAACCAGTCGGTCAAGGCCCCAAAAAGAAATAGCAATAAGGCAACCGTCCATGACCAGGGGATGGTTTTTTCTTCCCATGGATGAAGTAAGGCAACCACCATTACCATAAGTGGAATTCTTGATAGAGTTAATAAGTTGGGCAGATTCATCAATGTGGAAAGGATTTAGATCCTTCCTCGAAAATTGGCAACTACAACTCTAGTGTATCCTTGGTTGTGGACTTGTACGCAGACAGTCGTTAGAAAGAAAATAATGGCTATTGCTTTGTACCCTGGCACTTTTGATCCCGTAACTCATGGACACTTGGACGTGCTTTCCCGAGCTTCCCGGTTGTTCGAGGAAGTAATCGTGGCTGTTGCCTCTGGCAATTCGGCTAAGAGTACCTTGTTTTCTCCAGAAGAGAGGGTTTCCATGGTTGAGGAGAATTTAGCCAGTTTTAATAATGTATCAGTGGAATTATTTGATGGGTTACTGGTGGATCATGCTATGCACAAGGGAGCGAGTGTTTTGATTCGCGGATTACGAGTGGTCTCTGATTTCGAGTACGAATTTCAAATGGCCCAGATGAACAGACATCTTGATTCTTCTTTGGAAACTATCTTTCTTATGCCTAGTCAGAAATATTTCTTTACCAGTTCGCAACTTATCAAGCAGGTTCATCGTTATGGAGAACGGGAAACTGGATTGGTTCCTGAAAATGTCAGGCTGGCTTTGAAAAAAAAATCAGTTTTAGAAAGAAATAATAAGGAGCTTGAACAATGAGTGATCGCAAGCGTTCCATCTTCGGGGTCGTATTTTTGACCATCTTTTTGGATATGGTGGGATTTTCCATCATTTTCCCGCTTTTTCCTGACATGCTCGATCACTATTTGTTCCTTGAACAGAGTATGGGCGGGGGAATAATTTCTCGTTTCGTTTCTTGGGTAAGTGAATTCGGCCATGACTTGTTGCCAGGAAATCCAAATTTTCGTTTGGAAACCGTAATCTTCGGGGGGATTCTTGGTTCGCTATATGCAATTCTGCAGTTTTTCTTTGCCCCGATTTGGGGTGGTTTATCTGACCGTTATGGACGCAGACCTGTGCTAATAATAACCCTTGGTGGCACAGCAATCGGGTATTTTCTTTGGATCATGGCAGGAGATATTTGGGTTCTTCTGCTTTCCCGTGTAATCGGTGGAATGGCTGGGGGGAACATTTCGGTTGCAACTGCGGCCATTGCAGATGTGACCACTAGGGAAAAGAGATCTAAAGGGATGGCATTTGTTGGTATTGCTTTTGGGTTGGGATTTGTTTTGGGGCCAGCGCTTGGAGGTTTGGCGTCGCAATGGGATTGGTCGGGCTCAGAATTGGTGTTTTTTGGTATGCATCCGTTTTCGGCAGCTGCTACAATAAGCTTCGGTCTTGCCGTGATTAATCTCTTGTGGCTGGTTTGGGGTTTTTCTGAAACCCTACCTGCCGAAAAAAGAAATCCGACAAATTCTTTTCTTCCAGCTGTTTGCAAGATGACTGAAGTAACAAGTCCGGAAGCACGACGAACCTGTCTTTGTTACCTGCTTTACATGATTTCTTTTTCGGGCATGGAATTTACTCTGACTTTTTTGGCTGTCGAGCGGTTTGCTTTTTCACCGCAAGATTTGGGAGAGATGTTTTTACTGATCGGGGGTACACTCATATTGGTTCAGGGCGTTGTCGTTCGTCGATTTGTAGGTCGGATAGGTGAGCGTAATATGGCTCATTTGGGAATTTTTATAGGAGTTTTTGCCTTTTTGGTAATTTCATTTTCTCATTCTTTCTCTTGGTTCTATCCGGGATTATTTCTCATGTCTACCGGAGTTGCCTTGATAAGTCCTACATTAACCGCCCTTACCTCCCTTAGTTCTTCAGAATCTGAACAAGGAGTGAATCTAGGAATTTTTAGGTCATGTGGGTCCATTGCCAGGTCGATCGGACCTCTCTCGGCTGGCTTGATTTATTTCACTTATGGATCATCAATTGCCTATTTAATTGGGGCAATCTGGCTAATTTTTCCTGCCCTTGTATTGTTTGGCGTTAAGCAGTCTTCAGGTAGTAGGGGCTTAGCTTCTGCTAATTAGTCTTCTTTTCACTCGCCAATTTTTGCAAGTTTGCTAAAGATTAGGGGTCTAAAACATTGAAACTGAACCTACTTACAGCCTGAATGAATACTGAAGTTATCGATCGTATGGTCGAAAAAGATCCGTCCTTGGAATCCTCACGCCCTGTCTTAGAGTCAATGAATCCAGGAACTTACTGCATACATCGCAGTTGGGGCTTTGGATTGATTGCCGGTTTTGATGATGATCGCGGAATGATCCTGATTAATTTCGAGGAAGACGATAAAAGCAGTCATGCAATGGATCCTGTATTTTGTATCGATAAGTTAGAATTGCTTCCCGATGATCATATTCTTGCCCAACATCGTAAAAATACTGAGGAAATTGAAAAGTTAGCCAAAAAAGAGCCTGCTGATTTGATTATCAAGGTTTTGGAACATGGAAATGACGGGTGCATGAATACCCGTGAAATTGAAAGAGTTCTCGGCTACTTATTTGGTGCTGCAAAGGCGAAACGTTGGTGGACTGCGACGAAAAAGGTATTGGTTAAAGACCCTCGTATCGCGGTTCCCAACAAAAAAACCGAACCCTATGTATTGCGTGACGAACCAGTAAAACCTGAACAGGAAATCCTTCAGGACTTTTTTGAGGAAAAAAGATCCTATGAAAAAATAGTACTGGCAGAAAAACTTTTTGACCTCGCAGCAGAAAAAGAGGATTTACAGGCGGATCTTCCCCAAGTGCTCGCAGATCTGACGGTCGCAATTTTAGAGGCTAAGAATTTAAGCCAAGCTGATCGATTGTATGGTATCTGGGTTCGCAACAACTTAGCCAGAGATGTTGAGGAAGATGTTGAGAAATTAGAACCAACTTCTGCTTCTATCCTCAAAGAATGCGAGGACGATCTAGCTGCCTTGGCAGATCTAATGCCAGCTAAGTTTCACAGCCGTTTTCTAGACTTGGTCGCCCGTACCTATCCTGATAATTGGAAAAAGACTGTCCTCAACTTATTGCAAAACACCACGGTTAAATTTTCAGGTGAATGTGCTCATTTCCTGATAGATCGCGAAGAGTCAAAACTCTTGATTTCGACTCTTAATGTTTGGTTAGATGAACAAACCCTCAAAGCTCCTGTGTTGTTATGGATGCTCAAATTCCGTAAGCTTGCAAAATTTCAGGAGTTACTCGACAAAATGATCAATCCTCGGCTCTTAACCGCCGTATTTTCTGCAATTGATTATGAGTCTTTGAAAAATGCTACGAGTCGCCGTATTCCTCTCGGAGAAGTCCTTTCAGATGACCGACAATTATTATCCGATATTTTGGATAAAGGTTCCGAAGAAAATGCTAAAGATCTTGCCCAAGCATTAATGCTTAACCCCGGATTTGAGGATCTAACCAAGAGATCATTACTCGCACGATTTATCAAGAAGTTTTCCAGCATCCAAGCACTTTTAGACGGTCAAAGTAGTTCAAGCTCAAGTAGCTCTGCAAGTGCACCGGTTGAGGATACCCTTATTGTTTCCAAGGATAGTTATGATCGCAAACTTGGAGATCTTGATGTCTTGACTAAGGAAAAGATTCCCGAAAATTCGCTTGCTATCGAAAAAGCCAGGGAGCATGGAGATTTGAAAGAAAATGCGGAATATCATATGGCTAAGGACGATCAAAAAATCCTTCTTGCCCGCCAAGCTGAATTGCAAAGCGAATTGATGCGTGCAAAAGCTACTGATTTTAGTGAAGCTCCAAGCGATTCAATTGGGATAGGATCCGTTGTAAAGCTGAAGGATACGGGTTCTGGAGAGCAGTTATGTTACACAATTCTTGGAGCGTGGGATGGTGATCCTGATAATAATGTTCTTTCTTACCTTACTCCACTGGGTCAAAGTATTCTTGGAAAAAAAGTGGGAGATGACATTCAAATCGATGTGGAAGGAAATGCTCAATCATTGACAGTTGAAAGCGTCAGTCGCTGGGTAGATAACAAGTAGGTTGTTTCTTTGATCTTTGGAATAGCTTTTGCTGTTCTAATCGCCATTTAATCTTGTTCTCATTTCTATACTGATTTTGGAGTCTTTGGATTTCCATTGCAGGTAAGCTTCTGTAAATCTACAACCTGTGTGGAATGAAGATTACTGAGGTTTTACAAGTACTTTCAGATCCCACTCGTTTGCGTATGCTCCGTTTGTTGGGGCAAGAAGAATTATCGGTTGCTGAATTACAGGAAATCTTGGAGATGGGACAATCCCGAATTTCTTCTCATCTTGGTTTGTTGAGAAGGAATGAACTGGTTAGCGACCGCAAGGATGGTAAGCGTACTTATTATGTATTGGATATCGATCCATCCCCAAAGTATGAGTTTCTTAGGTTGGCCTTATCTGAGGAATCTGATGAGGAGTTTTGGCTTAGTGATCAGTCTGCCCTTTCCCGTATTGTCGATCGTAGAAGGCGTGAATCTGAACGCTATTTTGATGAAGTGGCGGAGCGCTTGGGAAAAAATTATGTCCCCGGAAGAACTTGGGAAGCAATTGGACATTTTCTCTTTCGTCTTGTTCCCTCAATTACCATCGTCGATTTGGGTGCGGGGGAGGGTACAATTTCTCAACTCTTAGCAGACCGGGCAAAGAAAGTAATTTGTATAGATAGTTCAAAAAGTATGGTTCGTTTGGGGACCGACTTAGCAAAAAGAAAAGGACTTGCGAATTTAGAGTATAAGGTTGGCGATTTAGAAAAAGTTCCATTGCCAGCTAAAAGCGTTGATCTCGCACTAATGAGTCAATCCTTACACCATGCACAAAAACCAGAAGCTGCTCTTTCGGAGGCTTTTCGGGTTCTTAAACCTGGTGGGCAGCTAATTGTTATCGATTTAAAAAAACACCAGTTTGAAAAAGCTCGTGAACTTTATGGTGATCACTGGTTGGGCTTTGGTCAGAACGAACTCTATCGAATGATTGATGAGGCAGGCTTTCGTGGGGCAAAAGTAGAGGTCGTCGCTAAAGAAAATAAAAAGCCTTTTTTTGAAACCCTTCTCGCCACAGCAGAAAAGGCTTAGTTAGGAAACTAATCCAAACTATCTTGGTTTTTAACCAAAAGAGTATTCAAAATATTCCCCACTTCTTTGGGGTCTACTCTAGGTTGATCGCAGGCATAATCTCGGCAAAGGAAAAAAGTAGGCATTTGCGAAGATGTAAAGGCGGTTAAATAGGGTGCTAGTTCTACAATCTTTGACTTTTCAAATTGTCTAGGTAAGTGAATTTGAGTTTTGAAGGGCAGAAAACGTTTGTTTGTTTCCTTGATGAATTTCTTCGTGTTTTCATCCTCTAAATTTCCAGAAATTACAATTTCGTAAGGTGGGTGGAGAACAAAGGCGAGGGCGTGTAAAAAGTTTTCGGCCCCAGAAGGGTTAGACTCCAAAAAACCGGAGAATGCAGAAAAGGAACGGTTCAAACAATCGCGATATTTTTCATCGCCTGATATCTTCCATATTCTGCAAAGGTTCATCGCCATAACCGAATTTCCAGAAGGTATGGCACCATCATAAATTTCTTTTGGTCGGGTTAGTAATTGCTCGCCATCCTTGGCGGTGAGGAAAAATCCCCCAACTTCAGGGTCCTCAAAAAGTTCGCGGGAAAGATCGATCAATTGTTTTGCTTGGTCCAGGTAATGAGGGGTGCAGGTAGCCTCGTACAAGTCAATCAAGCCTTGCGCTAAAAAA
Source organism: Candidatus Chordibacter forsetii (assembly GCF_964187505.1). Classification (NCBI taxonomy): domain Bacteria; kingdom Pseudomonadati; phylum Verrucomicrobiota; class Opitutia; order Opitutales; family Candidatus Seribacteraceae; genus Candidatus Chordibacter; species Candidatus Chordibacter forsetii. The sequence goes on along the minus strand of NZ_CAXLML010000061.1, from coordinate 6,056 downwards.
GCGTAGTCTTCCAGATGGGCGGGTAGTCCGGCTTTGCCGAGTCGCCAGCGTTTGAGCAACCTACCATTTGGTTGACGAAGTTCGGAAAGGCAGAAGTCAGCTGCTTTTTGGGCCCGGATGATATACTCTTTGATACCCATGGCCTGTCCGGTACGAGCAAAGGCGGAAATCATGAGGCCGTTCCAGTCTGTTAGTACTTTATCGTCGAGTTGAGGGTGTACCCGACTTTCTCTGGAATTGAAAAGTTTTTTTCGTATATTTTCCAGTTTCTGTTGAAATTCTTTTGGTTTTACATCCTGTAAATGGGAATACTCGGAAATGGATTTTTTGAGATGTGGAATGTTTTTGCCGGTTCGTTGGCGTGTTGCTTCGTCCAAATAATTTCCTGATGTTTCGCAACCGAATATATTGATGAAAGTTTCCCCATCCTCATCTCCTAGAACAGAAATCAATTCATCCTTCGTCCAGAGGTAAAATTTCCCTTCCTCTCCTTCGCTATCCGCATCTTCTGCAGAGTAGAATCCACCCTCGGGGGAAGAGAGTTCACGGGAGACATAATCAAGGGTATGTTGGCATGCCTCTTTCATCAGAGGATCTTCTGTGAGTTGATAGGTTTCCAGGCAAGCTATAGCAAAGAGAGCTTGGTCATAGAGCATTTTTTCAAAGTGTGGAACCAGCCATTCACGATCAGTCGAATAACGGTGGATGCCCCAACCAATTTGGTCATAAGTTCCGCTCAGGCGGATTTGACGCAAGGTGTGGGAAACCATATTCAGGGCCTCTTCTTTTCCAGTTCTTTGATAATAGCGCAATAGAAAGGAGAGGGAGTGCGGGGTGGGGAATTTAGGTTGTTGACCAAAGCCTCCATGTTCTGAGTCATAAGCTTGGGAGAGGGCGTCAAAGCATCGGTCTAGATGACTGGCGTTAAGGTCTCCCCCTGCCTGGCTAGATTGAGCCTTAGCCAAATTCTCAATGATTGACCGTCCAACTTCATCAACTTTTTCCCTTTCTTCCTTCCAAATCCGTGAAAAGTGAGGAAGCATGTCGATCATAGAGGATTTTGGGAAATAAGTGCCTGCGAAGAAAGGGATTTTTTGTGGAGTCATGATCACCGTCATGGGCCAACCTCCACGTCCCGTCATCATTTGGGTGACAGACATGTAAACATTATCGAGATCAGGTCTTTCTTCCCGATCCACTTTAATACAGATATAATTTTCATTAAGTAGACGGGCGACCTCTACGTCTTCGAATGATTCTCTTTCCATTACGTGGCACCAATGACAAGTGGTATAGCCAATCGAGAGAAAAATAGGTTTATCTGAGGACAGTGCTAATTCTAAAGCCTCATCTCCCCAAGCCCTCCAATCAATGGGGTTGCGGGCATGCTGAAGTAAATAAGGACTACTTTCAAAAATTAATCGGTTGTATGCACTTCCACCGTCTGCGGGTAGTTTTGCAATTTCTTCAGCAGTGGGTAGTTTGTGATGCATCAATGAAGTTGCCTCCTTTTGGGCGGGAATCGGCGTTTTATTCCTCTGTGTATGATCACTTGATGGATTTGTTTCTGAGCAGGAGATAAACGCGAGTAAACATACCCAATTCCAACAACTGAGGAAGTGTGTATGTGCTCGGTGAATCCGGAACAAGCTTAGGTAACGGATATAAGTTGATTCAAAGAAGCAACACGTTCTTCAATTTCAGATTTACCAGCCGACTCCAAACGATCGCACCCAAAGGCCTCAACCGTAAGACTGGCAGTGCAGGTAGCATAAAGCATAGCTTCCTTGATCGCAGAGAAATCTGAACGGTTTCGAGAAGATAATCTTCCAATAAGGGCACCGGCAAAAGAATCTCCAGCCCCTGTGGGGTCATGTAATTGAGTCACGGGGTAAGCGGGTAGGGCAAACATTCCCTCTTCGTGAAATAGAATAGCTCCGTGTTCTCCCTTTTTGATGATTACGCTTTCTGGACCCATCTGACGAAGTTTTTCACCGGCAAGAATAACGTTTGATTCACCTGTTAATTCCTCGGCCTCCGAATCATTAATTACAAATAGGCTGACTTTTTTAATCAGGGAGAGAAGAGATTCGCGCTCGGTCTCGATCCACAGGTCAATGGTATCTGCAAGTACAAACGAATTTCCAGCTAATTGATCAAGCACATGCATTTGTAGAGCGGGGTGGATGTTTCCCAAGAGTACAAATGAGGAATCTTTGTAGGATTCTGGGAGGTCGGGACGGAATTTCTCGAACACATTTAATTGAATATCCAAGGTGTCTCGACGGTTGAAGTTTTCATGGTACTTTCCCTTCCAAAAAAAGGTGGGTCCGGAATCATCCTTTTTGACGCCTTCAAGATCAATTCCTCTTGCTCGAAGTCGGTCGAGGTCGGATTCTCCAAAATCATTTCCAACTACACCAACCATGCGCACTTGTGTGTAATAACTCGCAGCAAACGAACAGTAAGAGGCGGCACCCCCTAAAATTCTTTCCTGTTCAGCTTGGGGAGTAATAACGTTGTCAAAAGCGACTGAGCCAACAACCAATAACGGGGAAGACTCAGATGAATCGGATGCAATAATATCAGGCATAAGAGTATGAAATATAAAATTCGGTTAATTTAAGCAAGGGCACAAGACTGCAGAACTGTGAAAATTAGGACGGCATTTTCACCTCAATAATTGGAAAGCTACTTGCTAATACAACTTGCCCGTCAATTTCGATAAGGATAGAAAAGTTTCCAGGGGCATCGAACTTTAATCGTTGTATGTCATTAATTAGATTTATTCGGTGCTGAGGTCCTGGGGACTCGAATTCCCGGTCGATAATTGTACGGGGTTCTTCCTCCGCCATGGGCAAACCAATAGTCATTTTTAGCTGATGCTTGCCAATGGTCAGGTCGGAAAAAGAAAGAAACCAGACCATTCGAGGATGGACCACAGGAAATTCCTTTGCTCGTAAACTAGAAAAAATTCCGAGTAAGGTATGCTTGCCGGTAGCCGGATCTACATAGACGCTGTCGCAAGTAATCCAGGCTAGGACTTGTGGTTTAGTGGACATATTTAAATGGGGTTACTGGGTAGTTGGGGACAAGCCACTGCGTTCGAGCAGGGCAGTGGATTTTGGCGGTCGACCCATAAATTCTTTAAATAGTTCTTCGGGTGGACGCGAGTTTCCCTGACTAAGAATAGATTTTCGAAAAGACCGACCGGTTTCTGGATTCATTATTCCTTCTTTTTGAAACCTGGTAAATGCATCGGCATCTAAAACTTCCGCCCATTTGTAGGAGTAGTAAGCAGTGGCATAGCCTGTTGGGCTTCCAAATAAGTGACTGAAACGCAGCGCAATAGTCCGAGGTTGCGTCTTTCGTTTCGGAAGATAATCGCGAAGGATGTTTTGGAGGGAGCTTTCCATGTCCTGGGGGAGGTCTTGGGCAAGGGTGCGATGCATGACCAAATCGAGCTTGGAAAAAGCAAGCTGTCTCATCATTGCATTTCCGGCCATAAAATTTTTGGCCCGTATCATTTTGGCAAACAATTCATTTGGTATTGGGGCGTTGCTTTCATGATGCTTTGCGAAGAGGTCTAGGCTTTCTCTCTCCCAACACCAGTTTTCCATGATCTGAGAAGGCAATTCCACAAAATCCCAGGCAACATTTACACCATTTAAACTGGTGTGGGGAACTTCACCACAAAGGTGGTGTAGAAGGTGACCAAATTCATGAAAAATGGTCTCAACCTCATAATGAGTGAGCAGGGCTGGTTTTCCAGGAGTTGGGGCAGTCAGATTACCGCAGATTAATCCAAGGTGAGGAGACCGCTCACCGTTTTTCAAGGGTTCTCCAGTCTTAAGATAATTCATCCAGGCACCTGCTCGCTTACTCGATCGCGGGTGCCAATCGGCATAGAAGGAACCAAGCAATTGCCCACCTTCCGAATCGAATAAATCATAAAACCTTACATCTGGGTGCCAAACTTCAATCGCTTGACTGTTCTCTTCGCCATGAGCATGGACTTCACCCTCAAAGAGGACCGAACGCTCCACGATTCGAAGACCAAAAACCTTGGTTACTAACGCAAACATACCCTGAAGTACCGAGTGGATAGAGAAATAGGGACGAAGATCCTCTTCATCGAAATCATAGCGCTCCTTTTTTAACTTTTCTGACCAGTATCCAACTTCCCATGGTTGCAGCAGATCTGAGTTTTTTCCGGTTTTTTCTGCCTTGTAAGATTCGAGTTCTTGGTTTTCCCGTTCGAAGAAAGGTGCGGTTTGATCTCTCAGTTCGGAAATAAAGGCATCTGCCCGCTGCCCGCTTTTGGCCATACGGCGAGAAAGGGCGACTTCAGAAAAATCAGACTTTCCTAATAATTCCGCCTTTTCTTGACGAAGTTGTAAAATGGTAGCGATTAAGGATTGGTTGTCATAAGGTTTTTCTGATCCGAGAGCATCGCTGGCGGTCCATATTTCTTTTCTTAATTCGTCGTCGTCCAAATATTGTAGGGCTGGTACCAAAGAGGGAGCATGCAGGGTAAAGATCCAAGATTTGCTACCTTCCTCTTCGCCCAGTTTTTCAATGGCAGTTGCCCTTGCAGCTTCTTTGGCACTTTGAGGTAGTCCGCTAAGTCTGGCTTCTTCATTGACTACTAGTTTCCATGAATTTGTGGCATCGAGAACCCGTTCGGAAAATTGCTGAGTAGCTTGGGCAAGTTCGGAGGATATTTTTTCGAGACGGTCTTTTTTCTCCGCAGGTAAATCAGCACCGGATTCACGGAAATCTGCTAAAGTTTCGTCCAAAAGTCTGTGATCAATTGGAGAAAGATCTTGGACTTCTGGTTTTTCTGAAAAGCAACGAATGACTTCCCATAGCTTTTCATCCAAGGAAATTTTGGCACCAAATGCAGAAACCTTCGGTAGCATCTCGTTGTGAGCGGTCCGAAGTTCAGGAGAGTTGCATACGGAGTCCAAATGACCAACGAGTCCCCAGGAATGGTCGAGGTAAATCGTAGCCTGTTCTAATGCTTTTACTGAGTTATTGAAATTAGATTCCTCTTGGCTTAACGAGCGAATATTCTGCAGGCGTTCTTCTGATCTTTCCAAAGCATTGGAAATTTCAGACTTGATGAGGTCGGGGGAAAGCTCGGACCAGGCAGGGAGGTTGGCGAGGTCAAGAAAGGGATGTTCTGGCATAACTGAATGAAATTATTGAGTAATGCTTAAACCTAAGGAAGCACTTAAACAAAGCAATCCTAAGAGAATTATCTTATTAATGCTTCTGGGGGTAGCAGTAGATTTTTTATCTTAGGCCGAACGGACTTGCTTGATTTAGAGAAAAGCCCATTTTGATGAGATATTTATTCCAAGTTTTTTTAACACAATATATTTTATGAAAGAACAAACCTTCACCCTTTCCGCTGCTAGAAGTCATGCCAATGAACGGGCTGCCTTTATTCGACGGACTTATTCTCACCTAGCCGTGGCCATACTGGCTTTCATCGGGATTGAATGTTACTTAGTCAATGCTCCCTTCGCTGCTCAATTAGCTATGAGTATGACTAGTGGATTTAGTTGGTTAATCGTCTTAGGTCTTTTTATGGGAGTAGGATACCTAGCAGATAAATTGGCTCGTTCCGAAAATTCTGAACAGATGCAATACTTAGGCCTTGGGTTATTTGTCATTGCCGAAGCGATCGTTTTTTTACCCCTCCTTTTTATCGCAACCATGTATGGAGGGAGTGGGCTTATACCTACAGCTGGATTAATGACTTTGTTGCTTGTGCTAGGAATTACTGCGACCGTTTTCATTACCCGAAAAGATTTTTCCTTCATGAGAGGAGTTCTTTCGATCGGAGGCTTTGTCGCGCTTGGCTTTATCGTTTGTAGTATGATCTTTGGCTTTTCTCTTGGATTAGTTTTTGCCGCGGTCATGGTTTTATTTGCTGGTGGGTCCGTGCTTTACACCACTTCTAATATTCTACACCACTACAAGCCCAATCAGCATGTTGCAGCCTCTTTGGCCTTGTTCTCATCTGTCGCTCTGCTTTTTTTCTACAT
>NZ_CAXLML010000060.1:0-2877 GCF_964187505.1 Candidatus Chordibacter forsetii | reverse complement strand
CATTCAGTCCTTCATTGTCGCAGCCAACCTAATTCGCAAAAAACAGCAAGAGCCCCTACCCGATCCATGGCAGGGACAACTCATCGATGACTTTGAGAATGGATTGGATAAATGGACGCTTGCACATCGTGACGCCAATGCCTCTGCGATCAATACTGTTGAAATAAATCCGTCCTCTACCAAAGGTGCACGAGGCTCTAAATGGTTTGATACCCGGGCATTTAACACTCGGGAACCTCTGACCTGGGTCAGCCCAACTTTCACCATCAAGCAGCCCTACCTCAACCTTTTGATCGGCGGAAACCTTTCCCCCCATAATCGGTTGGAACTAATTGTGGATGGCAAAGTCGCTTTAAATGCCTCCCCAAAGACCGAAAAAAATCTTTCCCCAATCTCTTTAGATGCATCCAAGTTCGTCAGCAAAATGGGTCGACTGAGAATTTCCTGGAAAGTACCCCAGCCCTTCTTTTTGGATCAGATCGTTTTTGCCAGTCGGGCTTGGGATGACGACACTCGCCCGGCTATAACGCCCGCAGAAGTTGCAGAATTGTCCAAGCTTCCTAACACCTCGCACGCATTGATCAAACAATGGATTTCTCTCATCACCAAAAACAAAAAATTCGATCATTGGTCTCCGGAAAAATTTCTGCAGGACTTTATTTTGCGGCCCGAACAAGCGAAGGGGCACAATTGGACTCAACAAGACCGTGCCTATGCAAACTACCTTTCGAATAGCACACTATTCGCAGATTTCTCAAAAGGTGAATTGCCCGATGGTTGGCTAAGAACTGGACAGGCTTTTCAATTAACTCAGGAAAATAAGCTTAGGTTTGATTCTAAAAGACCTTTCATCGAGACTTCATCTATTGATAGTTCTCTCTACGGAAAAAAACAGGTGGGCACCCTGCGCTCCCCCATCTTCTCAATTGATCAGAACATTCACATCCGACTAAATGCTGAAAAAAGCATGATCCGTTTGGTTATCGAAAACTACGGAATGGCCAATTACAGCGAACTCCTTTTCAAAGGAAGCATTTACAAAAAAGACAGCAGGCAGACCAATGGCCAAGGCGCATTCAAATGGATTCAAATTGAATCCAAAATCATCAAGAAATATGCGGGCAAAAAAGCCTACCTTGAGTTCGCTGACAATGGGGACGGATATGTCCAAGTGGAGCAGGTAAGATTTGCCCAAAAACCTCTCCCTCATTCGTTTCATCCTTTGGTTCGAAAACTTACTGAATTTGGCATCCCCGACAGTATTGAAAAAACTGCAGAACTTTTGAGCCAAGCCTTTCTGTCTGAAAATCCCGAGCTCCTCAACTGGTTTTTTCATCGCGGATTGGCAGACTCATCCATACACCGCCCCGAAGTCAGCCAACTTATTTCTTCTGGAGAAAAGCTCGCCCAGGATTTACCTGCCCCGCGCTTCGCTCTAACTATGAGTCAGGCAACTCCAGAAAACGCACGAGTCTATGTTCGAGGGAGCTACAAATCATTGGGCGAGGAAGTGCCCCACCGATACCTCGAAGCCCTTGGTGCCAAGGAAGTAGACCGCCTCGGACTGGCCAACCTCATTGCCAGCTCGGAAAACCCCCTGACTTCCCGGGTGATGGTCAACCGGATCTGGCTTCAGCTTTTCGGCCGGGGCATTGTACCCACACCTGATGACTTCGGCCCTCAGGGGCAACTGCCCAGCCATCCGGAACTGCTCGACTGGTTGGCCAATGATTTCGCCAAAAATGGATGGTCTATCAAGCGGATGATTCGTCAGATCACACTTTCTCAGACCTATGGGCAGGCATCCATCCCGCATCCCGGAATCGATCCACAAAAAATTGCCATGGTCGACCCACAAAACAAGTGGCTTCACCGCATGCCGGTTCGCCGATTGCAGGCGGAAGCGATTCGCGATGCCCTCCTCGCCGTGTCAGGCAAGCTGAGCCCCAAGGCATACGGAAAGGGTGTGCCCACTCACCGTACCGCTTTTATGACCGGACGCGGATCCCGACCCAGCGGCCCCCTTGACGGGCATGGCCGAAGGTCCGTCTACCAAGCGGTCTACCGCAATTTTCTCAACCCCTTCCTTCTTGCCTTTGACATGCCGAGTCCTTTCGGACCCAAGGGGAGAAGGGGATCTTCCAATGTTCCCGCCCAGGCCCTCACCCTGATGAACGATCCCTTTGTCCAGCGCATGGCGGTGATCTGGGCGAAAAGCACTGCCCAAATCCAGGACTCAAAAAATAGGGCTCAACACATGTACGAGCAGGCAGTCGGCCACCTTCCGGACGACTCCAAAACCGATCAGTTACTCGCCTTTATGGATAAGCAGAGTGAACTCTATGGAAAAAAAGATCATCGTGCTTGGAATGATCTGGCACACGCCCTTTTCAACCTGAAGGGGTTTACTTACCTGCAGTAAGTAACAAGCAAATCCAAATGGGGATCAATCAAAGTTCATCAAAGGCATGTTTTGGACCGTGTAACCCAGGTCCCACCGATCGAGAGCAATCCAAGATAAAAAGATATGCTTCGGTCATCGTTCTGAGTCCTGAAAAAGAGACTTATTACCGCGAACTACATGCCGATGTCTGGCCATCTATTCTTGAGCAGATCAAGCAGGCAAACCTACAAAACTTTTCCATCCACCTCACGGAAATCGAAGGCATAAAGTACCTTTTTAGTTATTACGAATATACCGGAAAAAACTACGAAACCGACATGGCCGACATGGCAAAAAAACCAGAGATGCAAAAGTGGTGGAAAGAAACAAGTGCTTGTCAAATTCGCATGCCCGGGACTAATGCCAATGAACAATGGAAAGAGATGGAAATGCTCTTTCAACTTAGGTGACAGAAAACAACCCGACTTAGCCCA
>NZ_CAXLML010000059.1:0-21478 GCF_964187505.1 Candidatus Chordibacter forsetii | reverse complement strand
GAATTGGTGGATATCAGGCAGATTTTGAGTCTGGTGATAAATATTCAGGCATTTGCTACGGCGAGGCATTTCGGGGAATACTTTGCAAGCGGGGAGATCGGACCACCTTAAGTCGGGATAAATCTGGAAAGTTAGTCCAAAATACTGAGAAAATTGGAGATACTTCCAAGCTCGGTTTAGCGGTTAAGAAGAAAGATTGGAATAAGTACCGAATCGTCGCAGAAGGTTTTCGCTTTGAGCACTACATTAACGGTCAAAAAATGTGTGAATTAATCGATGAGGACAAAGAACAAAGGCGTGAAAATGGATTGCTTGCCTTTCAAGTTCACCAAGGTCCTTCCATGAAGGTATATTTCCGCAATATTGTCTTAAAATAATTTTCCGAGTGCTTGGCTACTCCGATTGCGGGTTGCCAACTTTAGTCCTAGCATTAAGTAATTAGGACATGAAAGATTTAGTGCCCCTGCCTAGAATAATTATTGCTGGTGGTACAGGGTTTCTTGGCCAATTACTTGCACAATCTTTTTTAAATGATGGATATGATGTTGTCCTGCTTTCCCGAAATATTTCCCAAACAGGTGTTCTAGGACGCTTAGTCAAGTGGGATGGTGAATCTGCAGGCGATTGGATTGAAGAGCTTGAAGAGTCTCGGGCATTGATTAATTTAACTGGTCGATCTATCGATTGTCGTCATTCACCTTCGAATCGTCAGGAAATTCTAGATTCCCGTATCAAGTCGACCCGTGTCCTTGGTGAGGCTTTGAACCATTGTATAAAACCTCCAACTGTTTGGTTGAATGCTAGTTCGATGGCACTATATGGCCAATGTGTTGGAGATGAAGAAGCTCACGATGAAAGTTCTCCAATCACAAAATCCGGTTTTTTAGAAGAAGTAACAGTAGCCTGGGAAGATGAGCTTTTTAAGTTCAATAATCCAAACGTCCGCAAAGTCGCGTTGCGCATAAGCTTTATTCTTGGCCGCTCTAGCGGTGCCTTTCCTTTACTCAAAAAGCTGACTTCATTTGGACTTGGAGGAAAACAGGGATCTGGCAAGCAATGGATGAGCTGGTTACACGAGGATGATTGGGTTGGCATCAGCCGATTTCTATTGCAAGAGAAAGATATAACCGGACCCGTCAATCTGGCATCTCCAGTACCCCTCAAAAACAAAGATTTTATGAGAGTTTTGAGGAATCACTTTGCTCCTCTAGGACTAGGCTTACCTGCACCATCATTTGGAGTAAGGATCGGCTGTTTTTTATTGGGGTCCGCTCCAGAGCTTGCTTTGCAAAGTCGTCGCGTCACTTCAACTATTTTAGAAGATAAAAAATATTCCTTCACCTATTCGAGTTTGAATAGCGCTATTTACAATCTTCTTGAGTAATTTAAAAAAAAGAATTGAAGGACTACTAATTAGCTTGTGAGCATTTATCTTAAAGTTGGTTTTTTAAAATTAATTTTGACTGGGTTTTGTATGCTCAATCAAAGTTGCCTTTCTGCCGAAGTTTTTGAATCGGATATAGTCATTTATGGGGGTACTTCATCGGCAATTGTCTCTGCTGTTCAAGCAAAAAGAATGGGCAAGTCGGTGGTTATTGTTTCCCCCGCCCGAAGATTGGGCGGTTTGTCGAGCAATGGTCTTGGCTGGTCCGATACCGGTAAAAAAGAGGTCATTGGTGGAATAACTCGCGAGTTTTATCATCGTGTGTGGAGACATTATCAAAGCCCCGACGCTTGGAGGTGGCAAAAACTAGAGGATTATGGAAATCGCGGGCAGGGATCCCCTGCGATTGATGGAGACAGGCGTACAATGTGGGTTTTTGAACCCAAGGTTGCTGAGCAGATATTTGAATCTTGGATCACCGAAAATAAAATCAAAGTTTTCCGGGACGAATGGTTGGAAAGACCAAATGGTGTTGAGATGAAGAGCGGGAAAATAGTCTCTATCACTTCAGTGTCAGGTAATCGCTATGAAGCAAAAGTTTTTATCGATTGTACTTACGAAGGTGATTTGATGGCGGCTGCAGGAATCAGTTATATTGTAGGGCGTGAAGGGAACGATCGTTATGGAGAAACGCTTAACGGGGTACAAATCTCTGCAGCAAAGAAGAATCAATTTTTTTATCGTATCGATCCTTTCAATGTTCCTGGTGACTCTGCGAGTGGTCTTCTTCAGGGTATTAGTAGTTGGAAGCCTGAAAGGGATGGCACCGGTGATGATAAAATTCAAGCTTACAACTTTCGGCTATGTTTAACACAGGTTGAAGAAAATCGTGTGCCCTTCGCTCGGCCAAGTTCCTATGATCCATCTAAGTACGAGTTGCTGTTAAGAACTTTAATCCGCGGATCTAGGCATGTATTTTCTCATTTTGATCCAATACCCAATGCTAAAACGGACACCAATAACTATGGCTCTTTTAGTACGGATAATATCGGCATGAACTACAGGTATCCTGAGGGAACTTACGAAGAGAGAAGTCAAATAATCAGTGAGCACGAAAATTACTTGAAGGGATATTTCTATTTTCTAAGCAATGATCCTAGAGTTCCTCAAGAAATTCGTGATGAGATGAATCAATGGGGTTTAGCAAGAGACGAGTTTGAAGACAATGGTCATTGGCCGGAGCAACTCTACATTCGAGAAGCTAGGAGAATGATCGGTAATTTCATTATGACTGAGCATGAGGTTACGGGTAGGAAAAAAACGCTAAGAGCTGTAGGTATGAGCTCTTACACCATGGATTCTCATAATGTTCAACGCTATGTTGCTAAAGATGAGAATGGGAAATCATATGTGTTAAATGAAGGAGATTTTCAAGTTGAGGTCAAAAAGCCCTTTAAAATATCTTTCGACACTTTGTTGCCGCAAAAAAAAGAGTGCGAGAATTTATTGGTGACTAACTGTCTGTCTGCGTCACATGTTGCCTTTGGTTCAGTCCGTATGGAACCAGTGTTTATGATTCTTGGTCAATCTGCTGCTACGGCTGCTGCTTTGGCGATTGATGGGGGGATTTCTCTACATGATCTCCCCTATGATCAATTGTGCAAACGCTTGTTGGCAGATGGGCAAGTTTTAAAATCTAAGATACAAAATAGAAAAAACAAGGGAGTCGGTATTCCGCCAAATACTTTAAGTGGAGTGGTGGTGGATGGAACTACGGTTGAATTTGAAGGTGAATGGACGGAAAGTAGTTCGCTTCGCCCCTTTGTGGGTGAATCTTACTATCATGATGGAAATGGTGGCAAGGGATTGCGCAAAGCAATGTTCCCATTTGTTGCACCAACAGATGGATTACACGAAATCAAAGTCTCGTATGCATCTTTTGGTAATCGGGCTGGTAATTTGAAGTATGAAGTTAAACACGATGACGGAATTGCCAAAATATTGGTTGATCAAAGAAAACCCCAAACGATTGGAGATCTTTGGTTCTCTTTGGGGTCCTTTAATTTTAAGAAAGGAGAGCAGTATTTTGTTTGCTTAAGTAATGAAAATACTGAGGGATATGTTATAGCAGATGCAATACAGGTGATTGGACTTACTTCTCCTATTGAAAATTAACTGGTCGCTAAAGAAGTATAACATTTCACCATTTACAATAATTAACCCAAATTTGATACGATGAAAAGAAGACCTTTTCTGCGATCCATCGGTTCAATCTTACCATTTTCATATTTGCCTCAAAGGGCAAAGGGATCTAACGAACGGTTTCAAATCGCGGCCATCGGGGTGGGAGGGAAGGGCGGAAGTGATTTTCAACATTTGGCCAGACATGGCGATGTAATCGCAGTATGTGATATTTCAGAAAAAAAAATTAAATACGCACGGCGTGGTCGTTCCCAAATTGCAAAATTTGATGATTATAGAGAAATGTTTGCTCACTTGGGAGGCAAGATTGATTTACTAAGTATAAGTGCTCCTGATCATGTTCATGCACATTCGGCTCAGTTAGCCTTAGACTTGGGAATACATCTTTTTCTACAAACACCCATGGCGCATACCGTTTGGGAAGCACGCCAGTTACAAATTGCTGCCCGCAAAAAGCAAATTTGCACGCAACTGGGTTTACAAGGCAGTACTTCTGATCTTTTTCGACAGGGAGTAGAGTTTTTGCAAGCTGAAGGCTTGGGCAAAATTTTGGATGTCCATGTATGGACTAATCGTCCTATTTGGCCTCAATCTGCCCAACATACAAAACGACCTAGCGAAAAGTTTTCTATTCCAAATGGTTTGAACTGGGATGCATTCTTGGGCCCCGCTGAAGATCGTTCATACCATCCACTTTATCAGCCTTATAATTGGAGAGGATGGCAATCTTTTGGCACTGGTGCTTTGGGTGACTCGGGGATTCACCTATTCAATTTGCCGGTTTTAGGCTGTGGACTCCAGAAACCTGAAAAAGTTGAATGTTTGCTTCGTGGCCCGGTAAACTCCGAGACCTATCCTTCTTGGGCAATTGTGAAGTACGAATTTTCTGGACAAGATAAAGGCCAAACAATTCCTATGCATTGGTATGAAGGCAAAATTGGCCATCTCAGTAAAACAGTTACTGGCGGAAAGAATTTTCCGAATCTCGAATTCTTTAAGGGACGAGAGCCATCAACGAGTGGATGTTTGATTCGAGGCTCGAAGGGGACTTTATATTCGCCTTCAATTTACGGGTCCAAATGGGAAGTTTATATAGAGAATAAGTGGATGAAACCACATCAAATCAAACCTTTCAGCGGTGTACTTGGGCGAAATGGTAGGGGTGATTCTGGATTAAAGGATGAACTCGTTCGAGCGATTCGTAGGGGAGAACCAAAATCAACACTGGCCGGTTTTGATTTCGGCTATGAGATAACCGAACTAATTTTATTAGGAAATGTTGCCATCTTGGCGGGGGGAGAATTCTCTTGGGACCGAGAACTGGGGGCTTCTAATCGTAAGGATGTTAATAATTTGCTTACCAAATCTTATCGGAAGGGTTGGGAGGTACAGTCCGCTTAAATATTACCCCAAACTTACAAAGAAGTAATTACAAGTACATGCTGTCGTAAATGTCGGCTATTTTTCGAATAGCCAAAGCAAAAGCTGCTGTTCTGCGGTCTTTGATTTTTGGGTTTGAGCTATGTATTTCCTTAATTTCTTGATAGCCTTCGCACATCGTATCTTCTAAGCCTGAACGGACAAGAGTAAGTTCATCGGGACCCTTTAGCAAATCGGCCTTGGCCTTTGGATCAAGGGGTTTATCTATGCCCGACTCGATTAATCTTACAATTTTAGCTCCTTGAGCCTCAACAAATCTTCGGTCCATTCTACCAAATCTGACATGGGATAAATTCTTTAGCCATTCAAAGTAGGAAACGGTAACCCCACCTGCATTCAAGTAGGTATCTGGAATGATAAAAATCCCTTTTTCCCGAAGAATTTTATCTCCGTCAAAAGTAACTGGCCCATTCGCAGCTTCAGCAATTACTCGAGCTTGGATTCGGGGAGCATTTTCTTTGGATATTACACCTTCAAGGGCGGCTGGGATTAATATGTCACATGGTAGCTCAAGAGCTTCCTTGCCTTTTTTCATATATCTCCCACTGGCAAACCCTTCAAGTTTCCCGTGTTCTAATTTATATTGATAAACAGCCTCAGTTGAAAGTCCTTCTTCGCAAACTAAGGCTCCGTCGCGTTCGATTATTCCAACAATAAGGGCTCCATCTTCCTCCTCTAGAAATTTGGCTGCATGATAACCAACATTGCCTAACCCTTGTACGATAATTTTTTTTCCCTCTAAATTGCCTTCCAAATTAGCACTTTTAAGGTCATCTGGGTGTCGGAAGAATTCCTGAATTCCGTATTGTACACCTCTGCCGGTTGCCTCTATTCGACCCTGAACACCGCCACAGTGCACTGGTTTTCCTGTTACACAAGCACGAGCATTGATTTCGTTGGGGTGAAGCTTTTGGTATTCATCCGCAATCCAGGACATCATGCGTTGGCCTGTGCCCATGTCGGGAGCTGGAACATTGATTCCGGGGCCAAGCAAGCCCCGTTTGTCTAATTCTTGAGCAAATCGGCGAGTAATGTGTTCCAATTCTTCTAACGAATATTTTTTAGGGTCGATGCTAAGTGCACCTTTTGATCCAGCAAAAGGAACATTTACAATCGAACATTTGTAGGTCATCAACGCAGCCAATGCCTCGACTTCTTGTTGGTCAGCAAAGGGTGCGTACCGTATGCCCCCTTTAGCAGGAAGGGCATGCTCACTGTGAGTGGCTCGCCAACCAGTGAAAATTTCGTATCCGCCGTTTAGTTCTACACCAAACTTCATCTCGCAAACTGCGTTGCAGGTGCGTATTTGTCTTGCTAGCCCTTTGGGCAAGTCCATGGCTTCTGCAGCCAGATTAAAACTTTTATTGACGCTTTCTAGAAATGAAAGATCTTTGATTTGTGACATGATCGGTTTTCTTAAGGAAAACCGTATGGCAAGCAATGTCTAAGTTTAAAAAATAATGCTAACCGTAATGGGAAAAAATTGCCTTGGGTAATCCTCCCAAGGCAAAAAAACACTATTCCTTAGGACGTGCTTCGTTAACCTTTAAGGGGCGTCCATTCATGTCGGTACCATTCAATGCCTCAATGGCTTGATTGGCTTCGTCATCGTTATTCATGGTAACAAACCCAAAACCTTTGGATCGTCCGGAAGGACGTTCTACGATAACGGATGCGCGATCGACGGTTCCATGTTCATTAAAGATTTCTGATAATTCTTGATCGCTAACGGACCAAGGAAGGTTTCCCACATAGATTTCCATAATACTGATTGTCTTTATTTATTGATAACATTGAAGTGCACGAGACTCATTTCGGTTGTTTGAAGTCACTTTTAACGAGTTAACGTTTGAGCATTCAAAACCTCCAATTGTACGGGCATAATTAGCTTTTACATTGAATGATTGTATGCATTTAAGCAATAGCAAAGAATTTAGCACGATGAGCAGGGTTTTTTATTGGTAGGAAGTAACTCCTAAGCTACCTTACTAATCAAATGATCAGGATAAGAAAAGTTTCCGAACAAACCGAAAAAGACTTGCGAGAAATTAATAATCTGATTCCTCAGCTTTCTCAATCAGCTAAGCTTTTGACTAAGGCAGAATTCACATCCCTTCTTAATGCTGAGTCCACTCACCTCTATTTTGCAGAAGACAAGGAGCAAGTCCTTGGCATGCTGAGTCTCGTAACCTTTCCTATACCCACAGGATTGCGCGGGTGGGTGGAGGATGTAGTTGTAGACACAAAAGCGCGAGGGAAAGGAGTTGGTAAATTACTCACCATGCATGCATTAAAGGAAGCACAAAAAATGGGTGTATTGACGATTGATCTAACTTCTCGTCCAAGTCGTGATGTTGCCAATCGACTCTACCAATCTGTGGGCTTTTCTGCTCGGGTAACAAATGTTTATCGGTTCAAGCATGTTTGTTAAATTCGCAAAGTGCCTTGGGTTGTTGAGCAACTTTCGGTTAATTTGGATACCCTTAATTTGCATTACTTATTTTAAAAAGCCTGGATTTGCTAATTCTGATTTGGATTTTCTTTTATCCATTGATGCAAGATCAATTGAGAGCAGCGGGGTTTCAATGTGGCTAAAGAATAAGTATCCGCAGATGAGTCAATGGGCAGACAATTTTGATCGTGATTTAGATCAAGGGGATGAAATTCTTAATGCCATGGGCTTGAGAGAAGATGATTTTACTCATTTTACTGCTATGATGAAAGGAATAGATGCGTTGGCTGATTCTAATAATTCTAATCAGTTATCTTTTTCTGATCTTTTTTTATCCATCAATATAATTGCTGATAAACCGATGGATTTACCTCTTTTTTTATCTTGGTTCAAAAATCAACTAAAGGACGAATTCACGACGGGCGTAGCTCAAAATTTAAACTTAGGGGAAGTTTTAACTAAAAAGTCTTTAAAATTCATTTTACCCATTAGTAAATTTTACAAATCAGTAGAGCAGAGCGAATCTCAACTGTTTTTGGATATGAATTTGTCCGTTGATATTAGTCTCGATGGAAACAGAACAATGATGGATGCCTTGGTTTCAGGTTCTACTGATCATCTTGGCGGAAGTTTTGATATAAGTGAAAAGAAAATTCCTTTGCTCAATAATTTACCTGATGATCGCCAAATTTCTTTTTATTTCAAATTGCCAGATTCTCTTCGTGAAAAAATAGTTGGTAATGATAAGTTCTCGGACCCCTTGTTTAATGCTTTTGCTGGGGTTCACGAAATTGCCTTGGGAGTATCTTTTCGGAAAGAATCGATATCTTTAGAATTTTTGATCGAGTGTTTAGATGAAGTTTCAGCAAACGGATTAAACACATTGTATCAAGGTTCTTTAGGTATGGCTCAACTCGCTCTTGCTCAGGAACACAAGGCTCGAGCTGCCCTTATTGCTTTGCGAAATATGAATTCCGAAATAAGAGAAAATTGTCTCCATCTAAGCATGGAGTTAAATTCATCAGTTCTCGCTGAAATCATATCAGCATCTATATCCGCACTTTCTCCTATGCCTCCAATAGAAATTACTAAAATTGGTGCGAGAAGATTAGAAGGTTCACCTGCGCCTAATTTGTTTCTTCCCATGCTTAGCGGTGAAGACTTTAACTTAGCTAAACAAAAAGGAAAAGTTGTTGTGCTTGGGTTTTGGGCTACTTGGTCTGGGCCTTCAATCCGTAATCTACCTCTTTTATTAGAGGCAACCAGAGAATTTAATTCCTCCGAATTAAAACTTGTCAGCGTTAATCAAGATGCTTCGGTGAAAGAGTTATTGGAATTTATTAATCAGTATAACCTGCATGAGTTATCAATTTTATTAGATGAAAATTCATCAGCCTATGATGCCTTTGATGTAAAAGGATTGCCCCACACAGTGGTTATTGATCAAGCTGGAATCGTACATGATGTTGCAGTTGGCTTTTCCCCTTTTCAGGGATCTGACTTAAAGAGAATGCTTACCAAATTAATTAAATAATTCTACCGAGTATCAAGTCACTTTCTGAAATATTGAGTTCTTGGTAAGGCTAAACTCGCGAGAATTTAAAATTTAATTTGTCCAAAGTTTTAAGTCGTGGGCTATGAGATAGTTGTTCCACAATTACACAGATAACGCCAAAAGGATATATAGATGATGATGATGAAAATTAATGATTTCCAAAAGTACAAAGCCACTTTATTAATCCCTTATGACCAATACTTTAGTCTAATTTATGACACTAAATATTTATTGGAAGCCCGACTTAGCTCGGGTCGAATTTTTGTGGCTAATAAATATTTTTACGGATGCAACCGCAGAAAGGCAGTAGAAAAGGCAACTGATTGGTACTCAAAAGATTTACGAGATGTATTGGGCCCGCCTAATCAAGTAATGATGATCGACGATCCAATGGAGGAAGTAATTTATGAAGAAGGTTTTATCTGTACCGATCTCCGAAATAAATACTTGGATGAACCGACCATTGATCGATTACTCAAAGACGCAGGCGGAGACTTAGGGCGAGATAATACAACTGGTTCGGGAAGTCATCCGACTTGCAGTGTAAAAAGGCTGCGCCGTCGTAAGAAACAAGAAGTTCGACTGACCGACCGATTGACTCAATCTCCGAGTGGGGTAATTTATTACCGTATGACTGAGTTCCATAAAGGTAATTCTGGTAGAACAAAATCTCGTAAGGTCAAACTGGCATCAAAATCTTTAGAGAAGGCTCGAAAAGAGATTATCCGTAGAGGATTGGATAGATTGGAGAAAGGTTCTCTCGACAATATGTCTGATTTTAGGAATGTTTCACTCAGTTCTATAGCCGTATAGCGTACATATATTTTCTTGATGAGTTCTAACCTTCCAGACCGTTCAGCCGAATTGGTACAGTTGATGATGAAGCATCAAAGAAAGTTGTTAAGTTATATAATGACTTTAGTGCCTTCTCGTTCAGATGCGGAAGATATTCTTCAAGAAGCAAGCCTGACTATTTGTGAGAAGTTTTCAGATTACACTTCAGGAACAAACTTTTATTCATGGGCTTGTCAAATTGCTTATTGGAAAGTTCGTGCCGCCCGCAAAAAGTACGCAACCTCTAAAGTTATTTTCAACGAGGAAGTGTTTGAGGTCATCTCTCAAACTCGTGTAGAAATGGAGGAGGAACTAGACCATCGACATCGGGCACTTTCTAAATGTTTACAAAAATTAAATGAAAGGGATCGCCGGATGGTATTAATCCGCTATGAGTCTGGACATAATGTAAAGGCTGCAGCTCAAGCCTGCGGTCGCACAATTCAAGGAGCATACAAGGCCCTGACGCGAATAAGAAAAAATTTGCACGATTGTGTGAGCTTAGAGGTCAGCATGGAAACCCCTTGATGAGCTTAAACGATTTAGAAATCATCGAGTTGTACGAATTGCTCGATCGATTGGTTGAGAGGAACCTTTCTCACGAGCAGAAACGACGCCTGGAAGATTGGCTTAGTAAATCTGCCGAGGCTCGCCGCATCTATGTTTCTTTTGTCGATATGTCAGTGAGCTTGAGTAGCTATGCAGACGAAAGCTTATCTGTTAAAGAAGAGCCTGAGAATCGTAGCCAAATTGTGAAATTTATTAATTTTATTCAGCCATGGCTTCCAATGGCTGCGGTATTGGTTGTCGGAGTATACCTTTACTCGAATCTTTCCTTAAGTTCTTTTAGCGGGAATGATCCAAGTGGAGTTGTCGATCAAAAGAGTTCTTCCGTACCAGAATACCAAAATTTTTATAGACCAGATCGAGCTTCTCCTGTCGCCGTGCTTACTAAATCCGTGGGATTGCAGTGGTCTTCGAATACGAATAATCGCCCAGAGCTTGGCTCTGCACTTGAGCCCGGTGTTTTCGAAATAGAAAGGGGGATGGCCCAATTGGAGTTTATGCAAGGAGCTACTGCGATATTGGAAGGCCCGGCAGATGCTGAGCTCATTAATGACAATGCTGTATCTATAAAATTAGGTAAGCTACGGGCTCATGTTCCTAAAGTAGCAATTGGTTTTAGCGTTGATCTTCCAATGGGCCGGGTAGTCGATTTGGGTACAGATTTCGGGGTCGCCGTCCATCCAGAGGGTTCGGCTGAGGTTTTTGTTTACAGAGGTAAGGTTCAGTACAAGGGCGTCGATTTTGAGGGGAATGAAGTGTTTAATGAGCTATCAGCGGGCGAGGCGATTTATTTAGATTCCTTTGGGATTTCAACTCCATTAGATATGCCTTCTGGGAATTTCCTTGGAACCGCTGACTTAGCTTTTCGCTCTTTGGAAAACGCGCACAGGCGAAGATCCGCTTGGATGAAAAAAAGTAAAGAATTAGCAGCGGACCCTAATACATTGCTTTACTATGGCTTTGATGGACATGATTCTTGGTCTCGGGTTGTAAGGGACGAAACAAATCGGGCCAACGGAGCCGGAGACGGTGCGGTAATTGGATGTAATTGGACAGAGGGTCGCTGGCCTGGCAAAGGTGCCTTGGAATTTGCCCAAGATAATGACCGGGTCTGCTTAAATCTTAATAAGTCCCTGAGACAGGCTACATTAGTAGCCTGGGTGCGGCTCAATGGATTGGGGGCCGATGGCGCACCTTTGGTTTTTTCAAAACCTCATTTAGACGGTGCGGTTGGATGGTCTGTGAACTCCTCCGGTAAGCTTGTGCTTGAAGTTAAAACATCCAATTTAATAGAAACCTATGAATCTGCCGTGGCTTTCCCTCCGGATCGTCTTGGAAAGTGGGTTCATTTAGCTACGAGTTTTGATGCGGAGAAAAAATGGGTAAATCATTTTATCAACGGGCGTTCATTTAGTCGTGAGAAAATAAACCAGGCTAATTCAATCTCTTTGAAAAAAGGTTTATTGGGACACTTTCAGGCATTCCCCGACCGTAACCCTAAACTTTCTCTTAGAGGATCTATCGACGAGTTTGCAATTTTTGCATCAGTTTGGGATGAAGGAACAATTCGAGAGCTTTTTGAAGTAGGTCGTCCACAAGGATTTAAGCCAGAACACCATTTGCCCTAATGCAAGAAAAGGGTTTGCCTTTAAAATCGGGTGCTTGCTAGTCCCTGTAATCCATGACCTAAATGGGCTGGATGTATCAGCTCCCTTAATGCAAGCATGTTGGCGTCCATTGGTCCTTCGCTTTCCCTGAAAATACGCTGAATAGAAGAGGTTGAATATTTTAACAAAAAAGATTCTTGGCTCATACGAATTGCAGGATTAAATCCATTTTCTTTCAAGCAGTGTTCCAAAATATCCCAGCACAAATGACAAGTAAGGTCTTGTTCTCCAGGATGGTCGAGTAACTTGCTATTCATCTTTTGACGGTAGTATCCTCTTGCTGTACCATCTGGTCGATCTTGCATGAGAATGTTTAGATCCAGTCCGTAATCAAAGGTTAGAAAAACTCCTTTCCAGGATGGCGGATATAAAATTTTTTGCATCATGGATAATGATCCACATGGCCAATCAATAAGGTATCCCTCTGTCGGATAGTGGGGGGGAGGGAAAGGAAGAGGTCCTTTTCTTTCCAGATCTATTTCCTTAAACTCGTCCCCTTTTAAAGCTACGAAAATCTCGAGCCAGTCGTCTGCTTCTTGATGGTAGCGAAATCGCTTAAATGGTTGAGCATCAAGTAACTCATTGCTGTAAATAATTGCACGTTTAGGGATATTAAATGTATCTCCTAAACGAATCACTCGTACCTGTTCAAAGGGATTCTCAATGCCATCTAAAGTAGAAGACCCAGGCTCTGCCCCGATTTCAACAAATGTAAATAAACCAGGGTCATTTTCGCCCAGTAAGTTTGTGCAAGCTTCAACAATCAAACTTCCCCATACGCCGCCGAGGTTGGAAGAAGTATAAAAATCATTGTGTTTAAATTTCCCTACCCGACATCTAGAATTTTGATAATATCCAATTTGTGGGTCGTATAATACCCACTCTAAAAATTCGTCATAAGGCATTTGTTTTCGTCCATTCAATCTATCAATAAAGGAATTTGACGTTATTTTTGAAAGCTTTGGCGTTGTCGGGCACATAGCTTTTGGGTACCTTGTTTGGCGTGAAACTCAAGCCAGCAATGTAATGATTTTGGGAATTGAAAGTTCCTGTGATGAATCCGCTCTTTCTTTATTTTGTCCTCAGCACGGTGTTGTAAATGAATGGATACACTCACAAGTCATCAAGCATGCAGAGTACGGTGGAGTCGTGCCCGATTTAGCTGTTCGTCAACATTTGGATAACTTTTTCCCATTGCTTGATCAATTGGATCATGAATTTAAATTGCCTACTAAAATTTCTAAAATTGCCGTTACTTGTGGTCCAGGGTTAATTGGTTGCCTCGGTGTTGGTCTGACTATTGCCAAGACTTTGGGGATGCTTTGGCACATACCGGTGTACGGCGTTAATCATTTGAGGGGGCATGCTTATTCCCCATTTATGAGATCGAATGATCAAGCCAGTCGATGGACTGATCACCTTCCACATCTTGGATTATTAGTTTCTGGTGGGAATACTCTCTTGTTTGAAATTACCGAGGACCGATCGATTACTGTCATTGGAAGAACAAAAGACGATGCTGCCGGGGAAGCATTAGATAAAGGTGCGAAACTTCTTGGCATTTCATATCCTGGTGGAGCGGAACTTGAGCAAATGGCAAAGAACGGAAATCCAACAGCTTATTCTTTCCCACGAGCTTTTAAATCCAAAGAAGATCATGACTTTAGTTTTTCAGGACTTAAAACAAGCCTGCTTTACACCTTACAAAAAATGAGTGAGGTCGAGGTTGAGCGGAACCACTCCGACTTATGTGCTTCGTATCAAGAAGCTGCTATGGATCAATTGGGTCAAAAGTGCCTTAGGTTTTTAGAGAAGAAAAGATACCGTAGTTTTGGCTTATCAGGAGGGGTAGCTAATAACGAGAACTTGAGGGATCGACTTGGCAAAATCTGTCAGGAAAGAAATTTGATTTTTTTGGCTGCTGAAAAGAGGCATACTGGTGATAACGCTGCCATGATAGCTCATGCTGCACATCTTGACCCAAACGGATTGTGGTCTAATTTGCGAGGTGGACTAAACTTTAATCCAGGTTTAACTTTAGACGCTGCACCCATTTAATTGATTTTAAAATGCATTACTTGCCACACTTTATAAAATCCTTAGAAATATATCATACACTATGATCTCCGATCCAAACAAACCCAAGAAATTATCCGCCAACGAAGGCATCAAGGAACGAAGTAACTTTTTGAGAGGAACAATCTCGGAAAGCTTATCCGACGACTCCACCGGGTCCATTTCGGCAGAGGATGCTCAGTTGACTAAGTTTCATGGTACCTACATGCAGGACGACCGTGATGTAAGGGCTTCCTTGATTAAGGAAAAGAAGGAAAAAGCATTTTCATTTATGATTCGCGTACGTGTTCCAGGAGGGGTTTGTACTCCCAGTCAATGGATTGGTATTGATAAACTAGCCGATAAATTTGGTGAAAGTACTTTGAAGCTGACGACTCGTCAGGCTTTTCAACTCTACGGTGTGCTTAAGCGTAACCTCAAGCAAACGATGAAGGAAATCAATGATACCCTGCTTGATACCTTGGCCGCTTGTGGTGATGTGAATCGTAATGTAATGTCTCCTGCCAACCCCTTTGAATCATCACTTCACCAGCAAGCACTCGATGTTGCTCAAAGTCTTCATGATCATTTGACTCCTCAAACTTCTTCCTATGCTGAGATTTGGCTGGATGGAGAAAAACAGGGAGGAATTGGCGAAGAAAGTGAAGAACCAATCTATGGAAAGACATACTTGCCTAGGAAATTTAAAATTGCTGTGGCATTACCCCCCAGAAATGATGTGGATGTTTTTTCCAACTGCCTTGGTTTTGTTGGAATACCTGATGGCGAAAAGGTTGTAGGTTACAATGTTTTGGTAGGTGGTGGCTTGGGCATGACTCATGGCAAAACCACCACTTATCCAAGGCTCGCTGATGTGATTGGTTTTTGCTCTCCAGATCAGGTGGTTCAAGTTGCAGAAGAGGTCGTTAAAATACAACGCGATTTTGGTGACCGTACAGACCGAAGACATGCACGGATGAAGTATACGGTTGAGGATCGTGGTGCGGATTGGATGCTTGAAGAGTTGAACCGGCGTCTTGGTTGGGAGTTGCAAGAGTCTCGAGAATTTAATTTTGATTCCACTACTGATAGGTATGGATGGACGGAGGATGCAGATGGGAAATGGGCATATGGCCTATTTGTTGAGGGGGGACGTCTAAAAAACGAAGAGGGCAGTCGTGGACGTGTAGCACTGCGGAAAATTGCTGAAGAAATCCCTTGTCAATTTCGCCTCACCGCCAATCAAAATGTAATCATTGCCCGCGTATCTGCAGAAGATAAGGAAAAACTGGTTGGGATTCTCAGTGATCACGGAATGACACTACCTGAGCAGTTGTCTGGTATTCGGCTTAATTCAATTGCATGTACTGCTTTGCCCACATGTAGTTTAGCTCTTGCAGAGAGTGAACGCTACTTACCCCAATTGGTCGACGAACTTGAGTCGATTATTGATCGTCTAGGCCTACGTGGGGAATCAATAGCTATACGATCAACGGGTTGTCCCAACGGATGTGGCCGTCCATATCTTGGCGAAATTGGTTTGGTTGGTAAAGCACCAGGGAAATACAATTTATACCTTGGCGCTGGTCTTGATGGTACCCGTTTGAATAAGTTGTACCGTCCGGCGATTACTCACGAAGAAATTGTTGATGAGTTGCGACCCGTGCTTGAAGATTTTGCTGCTAATCGCGACCCCGAAGAAAGATTTGGAGATTTTTGTATTCGAAAAAGCTATGTTAATGCTACGGTTAAAGGGACTGACTTTCACGAATAGCTCGATAGCTTTTTGACTTCATCATTTTTTTTTAGGTGAAGCGCAGGTATTCTAAATCCTTGGGCAGACGGACTCATGCAAATCCTGACGCACCAGTATCTACCTTAGGCGAAGAAGAGTCTTTGGAGAGGCTTGATGCCTTGAAGGAAGATCCTTTTATTCTTCTACTCGACCAAGTGCAGGACCCTAGGAATTTAGGGGCTTGTTTGCGTTCGGCAGATGGTGTGGGTGTTAACTTGGTTGTTTTGCCAAGCGACCGTTCGGCTGGTTTAACAGATGTAGTTAGACATGTTGCTTGCGGTGCGGTGGAAAGACTCCTTATTACCAGAGTTGGGAATTTGGCTCGGTATATGGAGAAGCTGACTGAGCGGGGTATTCGCCTGATAGGCACCAGTGATCAGGCGACCACATCTCTTTATGATTCCACCATGAGTGGACCGTGTGGATTGATTGTGGGTGCAGAAGAAACTGGAATACGTCGATTGACAGCCAAACACTGCGACGAATTGATTTATATCCCAATGAGTGGGACGGTTGCATGTTTGAATGTATCTGTCGCCACTGGGGTTTGCCTCTTTGAAGCCCGTAGGCAACGATCCTCCTAGCTAGGTCTCTAAGCGCTGAGTGGCAGGTGTGGAAGCTTTGAGAGTGAGGCTTTCCGAAAAAACTGTGTTCTTAATCCACCGAAAACAAAGGCCAAAGAATACCGTGCTAAGAATAGAATTCCGAAGGAATAAATAGGCTGGGGCGTATCCGGGTTCGCCAAGTACAGTCGCTTGGATAAGACCAGAAAAGTTCTTAATGTAGGCAGGGTTAATTATCCAAGCAAAAGCACAGGTGACCACATGAAAGATAATGGCAGACCCGACAGCCCCGGCAGTCCAGGAATAAGCACTTTTATTATTTCCGAGTTTTCTACCCAATATCCATATGGCTATATAACTGGCAAGAGTAGCTAGCATGAAGGGTTCAAGGAAGTTTATCCCATAAGAGGAACTCAAGAATAAATCACTAAGGAAAATCGCCACAATTGGAGCTACCCACGAGAAAAAACCTTTCATGTATGCTCCACAAAACATGAAAATTGCCAAGGTGGGAGAAAAGTTAAAGAGACTAGGGTAGTCAAGTGGAAGATGACGGCTAAACCCAACAAGAATAATTAATCCAACAATCCAAAGCTTAGGAGATAAACGATCAGCTGTGTGGTCTAAGGTAGGCATAATACTCTTTATAAAAATTTAATTGAGGGATTGCAATCTTAGCTTAGGTCTCCCCTATGGGGTTTATAGGCACGTTTTGCTAATCGGTCGAGTAACTCAGCTTGCTGTTTACTAAGTTTTTTCTTGGCATCGCACAGTGGCAAGAGTTCGACGCGGTCAATTTCTGGGAATGTCCAAGTTTTACCAGACCCCTTTGGGTATTCCATAGTAATTTCATTACAGACGGGTAGGCGATCATCTGGCCAATCGCCTTCAAAAGCCCAGGCAAAAACTTCTTTTCCGTTATTTTGGATAATTGAGCCAAGATCTAAAAAAGGGCCACTGGGAGCCATTCCTGTTTCTTCCTCGAATTCGCGCCGGGCTGCCGAAAAAATATCTTCATCTGGCTCGGGTTCACCTTTGGGTATACTCCACCATCCTTCGTCCTTATCCTTAAAAAAAGGCCCACCAGGGTGAGCTACTAAACAATAAATTTTATCTTTGTTAGAATTTCTTCGGTACAATACTAATCCACCACTTACTTTTTTCATTCTTTAGGCAGGGGGAAATTTAAAGACATAATCATTAAGTCGTGGCTTTTGTTATCGATTCTACGAGCATTTGGTAATGTACCAATAATTTCAAATCCTAAACTAGAATAACAATAAATTGCAGGTTTATTGTTAGACAAAACATTGAGCCTTATACTTCTATAATTTCCTGATTTTTGGCTTATTTCAATTAATGACTTACAGAATTTTTTTCCATAACCTTTATCCCTTTGATTAGGTCTGACAATGATGCGGCAAAAATTTAACCGATTACTGTTAGGCTTCTTTACAATTTCTCCATAAACTAAAAGTTTACCTTCTTGATCCAACCATCCCATAGGAGATATGTTTTTTTGTAAGCAATGCAGTTTTAACGACCTTGGATTAAACGGTTTACCAGAGAAGGTGTTGCCCGACCAGTAGACTAAGTCTTTTTGATTTTGGATCCAATTGCACAACTCAGTAGTCCAATCTGTTAGAAAGGAATTTGTTTTTAGTGACTGGGTGACAAGTTTTGAAATCACTGGAGTGAATCAATCCATGCTAAAGAGTTTGTTCATTGCAAGATTAAGAAAACCTAAACTTTGAGGATATTCTTGAAAAACTCTTACTCTTATCCAATTGTTTGAATTTATGATAGATAAATATCAGCAAATCGAACTTATAAAATTATGAAATTGAAAAATAATCTTTTGGCCGGTGCTTTGTTGGTTTTTTTAGCAGGCATTTTAATGGGGTCGTTTTTGGAAAAACCAGAAACCAAGCTTAATGTTATTATGGCAGGAGTGGACGAAAAAGGGAATTCCGTTTGTGTGAATAAATCACAAGTTTTTCTTTTCAAAAAATTAAATGGCGAAAAAAAGATAATTTTCCATTACCACGATGCATTAAGTAAAGAAGCCATTGTATCTAAGTCCTTTCCAGACAGTGAAACGCTTGAAACCTATTGGGATCAACTAATAAGGAACTGGTAAACCTAGCTCCACATATTTGTATACTTCCCTTGTGGGTCATAAGTAGCTGCTTGCTTTTTTACATTGAAGTATCGACCCGGTCGGGGATCATTCCCGTAGCCTGAGAGATAAAGCCAGTTTCCATAATTACTGCATGGGTCGTAATCAATAAGTTGCTCTTCAAACCATTGTGCTCCTTTACGCCAGTCAAGTTCGAGGTTGTTAATTAAGTAAGAGGCCACATTTTGTCTACCTCGATTGCTCATCCATCCAGTTACTCGAAGTTCATTCATGTTCGCATTTACAAACGGATTATTAGTTCTTCCATTTTTCCATTTATGGAATCGTTCTTCTGCATCGTCTGGTTCTGATCTCTTCTCTCTTTCAGGGTGAATTCCACGACTTTGGAAAATCTTGGGTCCGTGTACCCGGGCGAGAAAATGGAAAAAATCACGCCATAATAATTCAAAAATTAACCAGTAGGTACTTTCATTTGCTCCATGTTGAATTTCATATTTTTTTATTTCCTCGTAGATTTCCCGTGGAGACAAACAGCCCGTCGATAGCCAAGCTGAAAGACGCGAAGAGAAATCAGCCCCAGTCATTTCATTTCGAGTAAGCTTATAAGTGCTTAAACACTGTTTGTCCCATAGCCAATTCTTGATGCGATTTTGTCCAGATAATGATCCTCCCTTGAATGTGAAATAACTTCTTGCGTCCAAAGTATTATTGAAAAAGCCCAAATCTGATAGGGTAGGTAGGTTAGCATGAGTGCTGTCGCAACTATTCAGACTCTTTGGCGGTGCCATACACGGTCGCACGATCCACTTTTTTTCCACTTTTTTCCGGAACTGAGTAAAGGTTTCCGGTAAGTCACTAAGCACGAATGGCAGGTCATCAGGGTGGACTAGAGTCGCATTACTAGTCAGGGTTGTTGGTACGACTTTTGAAAGTGCTTCTTCAGTCTTAGTTTCCTCCCATGCACTTTCCTTAGAAAGGAAGCAGGCTTCAGCACCGTGTTTATCCATGAGATGTGGAATGGAAATCTCGATATTTCCATAAATAATGTTTAGTACGCCACCCAAGTTATTGATTTGTTCTATTAGGCATTGCAACGATTCTAGTATGAACCTTGCCCGATGTGTTGATATTCTATGGGGAGCAGATTCTCGCCACAGTCTGTCCTCAAATACATAAACTAAGTGAAGTCTGTCACAAGCATCTAGGGCTGTTAAGAGTGCTCGGTTATCGTGCAGTCGCAGATCGTTTCGAAAACAAAATATGCCGATTCGCATCCTGTTCATTCTGTGCCATATCCAAACAGAGGCAATGTTTACCCAACTATTTTTCGAGAGGATATATATAACCACCAATCGAAAAATTTTTTCGGTTAGGTAGAGTTTTAGTTTTAAAGATGAAGAAGGTTAAAAATTTAAAATTCTATTGATTTAAAAATAAGTAATAGTCCTTTATGCGAATTCCGCCATTTTGGTCCATCGGTAGAATTTCGCAAAGTTTGGCATGAGCAGGTCCGATTTCAAATTTCTTTACTTTGCCTTCAGCATCTCGTTTACGGGGTAAGCCAGACCTTCCGATAATTTCCACACATTCAATGATGTCTTTGCCGTTGTAACCCTTTTCCCACGAATCACTGTAGAGACCATCTGGGTGATGGAATCCAACAATAATTCCAAATCTAAAAGAACCATTTCTGCGATGCCTTATTACATCCCCTAACTGGAATATTTTTCGGTTTCGAATATTGATAACTTTTAATTTCCTGCACTTTTCATGTTGTGCGGAAAAGAGGCGCAACCTTGCAAAGTTACCGCTAAATTTTGGACTCAAACTTCTGGGAGTTAATTCTACGAGTTTTAGTTTTGGTCTTTTCCCTTCTGTTATGAAAACAATCTCACCGACTCGTTTCCTTCCAGTTCCAGTATTTCTTTCGACCACTACATCACCGAGTTCAAAATCTTTTCGAATAATTTTTTTCATAAAGCTTTATATTAAACTAAAACAATAAATATACTAGATAGCAAGGTTAAAATGCAATATGGCTGATTTTCCTGACTACATAGGGATAATTGCTGAGGGGTACGAAAAACTTGGGCTTCTAGGTGAAGTACTGCTCAGGACCCTTGGGACTTAAAGTAAAAATCTTTTTTTGAATAATTTCCTCTCGAGTAAAGAGTTTTAATTAGAGTAATGAAATTAAATTTTAATACCCTGCGAACGATCTTAATATTACATAATGAGATTTTTAATTTTCCTTGTAGTGATAAAATTAAAAACGAGTTGCTGTTGCCAATTTGGTTTATTCTATAAGATTATGTGCAGTGGCTTATTTGGGAATTGATTTAGGGACGGGAGGAATTCGGTGTGTTTTGATTCGGGAAGATGGGTCTGTAATAGTTGAAGTCTCCCGTTCGTTGCCCTGTTTGAACCGTTCATCAAAAGCTGGAGAATCAGAGCAGGATGCACTTGATTGGATCAGTTGCTTAGAAGATGCTTTCGATGAACTTTTTTCAGTTCCTCATCATCGGAGAGTCTTATCTGTGGCGATTGATTCCACGTCGGGTACAGTCTTGCCAGTCAATCAAGAAGGACATCCACTTGGGCATGCATTTTTACACAACGATGTTCGTGCAATAGATGAGGCTGAGGAATGTCGAAGTCTTTTCGGCGGAGAATGTTCGCCCACCTTCGCATTACCGAAGATCTTATGGATGCAACGACGACTCCGTTTACCAGATAATGTGCGCTTTCTTCATGCTACTGATTTTTTAAATGTTTGGGTATCCGGATTGATCGAGATTCCTACAGATTTTACTAATGCGATGAA
>NZ_CAXLML010000058.1:0-9264 GCF_964187505.1 Candidatus Chordibacter forsetii | reverse complement strand
TCATCGTTGGGACCCTCACGGTTTCTGTGATTTCCCCAAGCATTCACTCCTTTGTGTTTCATGGAGATAAGGGATGTCCGCACAGTAAGGCGGGTAAGGCCTGTTCCTCTCATCAGGAAAACTCCTCCGAGGATGAACCAGATGCGGGTAGTTGTGTGGTTGTTGTATTTGGTAAATCTGTGGAACACGGCTTTACGAATTTTGATGCGTTTCCGGTCGAACTTTTATCTGTAGGTCTTACTCACCTTGAATCTGCGAGTAAACCTGCAGTGGGGGAGGATTTTACAAACCGGGCTAGGGGTCCACCCGAAAAAGTTTAAAATTTTTAATACGGAGCTTTGTTATCCTGCCGATATTTGCAGGACGCGTCTCCTCATTTCACCTGCCAATTCCGAGAGTGTGGAAGGTGTGTAGTTAAACCAGTCCATTTGCTTGGATTAATGTGTTTTTTCAAAATCTTAAAATCTCTCTAATCATTCAATTCAATGAAATCATTAAAATTACCTTTATTATTACTATTGCCCTTCGCTTTTGCACTGGGGCAAAAAGACAAACAGGCAGCCGAGCAACTCGATGCTCTGGTTGTTGAATCAAGCCCGCTTGATACCAAAATTAACGAAACTACTCAATCTGTGGGTATTCTTACTGGTGATGAACTCGATAGAGCCAGAAGCAAAACAATAGCCGAAACTTTGTCTGATCTTCCTGGAGTTAACCAAACTCAATTTGGTCCATCTGCTAATCGCCCCATCATTCGAGGTCAGGATAAGTTTAGAATTAAAGTTGTACAAAATGGGTCTGATTCCTTTGATGTTTCTGGTCAGTCAGAAGACCATGCAGTACCTATAGATCCATTACTTGTAGACAGAATCGAAATTCTACGTGGTTCATCTGCACTTTTACATGGAGGAAGCGCGATCGGTGGTGTTGTAAATGTAATTGATCGTAGTATTCCTATAGATATTCCATCTGGAATTAGTGGTTCCTTGTTATCGAGTTACAGCAGCGTGGATGATGGCTTTAATTCCGGTATCACTGCTTTCGCAGGTTCTGATAATTTTAATTTTCAAATCAATGGTTTTATCAGGGATTTTAATGACTACGAAACTCCAAGCTTTTACAAGGAGGATCATCACTCAGGTGATTTAGAGGGACCCTTTAATTTAGTTAAAAATAGCCATGGAGAGAGCCAGTCAATTGGGTTTGGTGGATCGTATAAATTAGATTCGGGCTACACTGGGTTCAGTTTCTCTAACTATGAAAACGACTATGGAGTACCCGGAGAACATGCCGAGAGTGATACTCTTATCGAAATGGAAAGGGATCGTTTTGAATTCCGTTCTGAAATCGAAATTACAGATTCCGAGTGGCTTCGAGCAGTCGAACTAAACCTTGGTTATGCAGACTACAAGCACAGTGAGAGTGGTTATGAAACTGAAGATAATGTTACAGAGTGGCACACTCATTCGACTTACTTTAAAGAGGGGTTTGATGCGAAAATTGCATTTGATCATGAATTCGGTGTGTTGAGGGGAGTCTTTGGAATTCACGGTGTTTTTGATGAATTCAAAATTGAAGGTGAAGAAAGCATTCTTGGTGGTCTCAGTAAGGATGATAACAATAATTCAGTTCCTCAAAATGATGCAATCAGTTCAGAGGATTCTACGAGGATAGCCCTTTTCTTAATCGAGCAATATGCCTTGAGCGATCAAACCATATTGAATGGCGGAATTCGTTGGGAAAGTTTTGCTCGTGACTATGAAGGAACTGGGGATCGCGATGATTCATTATTTAGCGCAAGTGGTGGAGCTTCACATGATCTCAATGAAATTTGGAACATCAGTGGTAACTTGAGTTACTCTGAGCGTGCTCCAGATACAGCCGAATTGTATTCTGACGGAGGGCATCATGCGACCGAGTCCTATGATGTTGGTACTTCAACTTTAGGTACTGAGTCTGCCGTTGGTATTGAAGTTATTCTTCGTAAGAAAATTGGCAATATTACAGGTCAATTCTCAGCATTTCATACCGAGTATAAAAATTACATATTTCTGGAAGACACTGAGCAGATTCGGGATGCAACAGGCCATTTGCCCAACCGAGCTGATAATGAATTTTCTTCAGGAGCAGAGGGTCTTGAAGAAAAAAAATATGAATCTGCAGATGCTGAGTTCCAAGGATTTGAGGTTGAGATTGATTGGTTAGCGATGGAGAACCCAGGGTGGGATTTACTGCTTTCGGCATATGGCGACATGGTACGCGGTAAAAATAAGACCGAGGGTGGAAACTTACCAAGAATTCCAGCAGCAAGAATTGGATTTGGTTTCGAAGTTCAACAAGAGAAACTAGATTTCGGTATGAAATTCATTCGCTCTTTGAAACAGGATAAAGTTGCTGTTCATGAAGATCACAGCGAGGAAGCAACTGATGCATATTCTATCTTAAGTGCATTCGCATCTTATGATATTAATATTGGCGACAATGTCGGTACGCTTTTCCTTCGTGGAAACAATCTTACTGATGAACTTGCATTTAACCATGCCTCTGTACTCAAGAACCATGCTCCTTCAGCTGGTAGAAGCGTAGAAGTTGGACTCAAGTTTGATTTCTAGGATAAATAATTAGATCTTTGTATCGGGCAAGTCGGGCTCTCATGAAAATGGGGAGTCCGGCTTTTTTTATGTCTTTTGAACCGTATTTCCTAAAGAGCCAACAGTTCATTCATTAACTTAGCAGTCTTGTCGACCCCGCCGTCGTTGCCCTCACGGGTAGCCCAGCCGGAAAATTCGATCTTTTCTAATTCGTTTCGAACTTTCTTCCAATCGACGTCTCCCTGTCCGAGCGGGCAAAAGCCATTCTTTGAGCCCCAGTCCTTAATATCGAGCTTGAGGGTGCGTTTGCCCAGGATACGGATCCATTCATGGCTGGGAGCAAACCTTTGCATATTGCCGATATCAAAATATGCCTGCACCCATGGGCTGTCACAGGCATCGATATAATCCCGAAATTGCTCGGGTTTGTAACAAAATCCATTCCATACGGTTTCGATCAGGATATGAATCTTTAACTCCTCTGCGAGAGGGAGAAGTTGCTGGATTTGTTCAATCGAACGATCCCATACATGCTGGTGGTTTTCCTGTTCTCCGGTAACTTTTCCTGGAACTAGTAAAACAGAAGTTCCACCGACTGCCTTGGCATCACGCATCGCCTGGGCGAGACCATTGCGGCTCTTTTCGCGAACCTCAGGATTCCTATCGGATAGTCGAACCTGCCAGTGTTTACTGTAAACCACACCGTGCATGGGGAGGTCGAGCTGAGCACAGACTTTTTTCATTGGTTCTACCTGTAAGCCGGGTGCATTGCCCTCGATCCCATCAAACCCGAGGTCTTTTACTCTTTGAAAATGTTTCTCATCGGGAGCGGTGCCCACCTTGACCGCCTTGTGAATGATTCCACGAAAGGACTTCGACTGGGCGTGGGATAGACCGGCGAGAGCCAGAGACCCGGCGGTTGTGGTCAGGAAGTGTCTACGATTCATGAGATGTATAACGGAGTTGAGTACTGGGTTTGTCAACTTTGCGTATGAATGATTGGGAAAAAAATAAAGATGGGCAGGGATTTTGCCTTGCTGACTAAACTTGGAGAAGTGCATAGTCAGATCTTTAAAACAATAGCCCAACCCGAAGGAAAAAAAGTGAGCGAAAAAGAAATCAATTTAAGTAAAACCAAGTTTCTCTTTTGGGGGTCACTGGCGTTGTTGCTGGTATCTCTTGTGGCATGGTTGGTAAACCTGGAAGTAGCCTTGCAATCATACTCGCCGGGCTTGGTTCTCATAAGTGATCTTTTACCTGGTTGGCTGTACCTAAAGTTGGCATGGTTGTCCGCCGATTTGAGTACCATTAGTACATTGGTCCCTGTCCTGCTGTTTTTGTTTCCATGCCTGCAGGGTTGGAAGGTTTTGCGTTCGGGTAATGATGTTTTACAAAGGCGGGAGATACCAAGCGACCCATACCCCCTTAATTTTTCCTACTTTCTGGTGATGCTCGGATTGGCGGGTACTCTGTACGGATTGTTGATTGGGCTGGATGTGAGCGGGGTGAAAGAGCTTGGTGATGGTGGTCAAACGGTAGACAAAATTAAAGGTTCTCTGGACCAGTTGCTTGGGGGGACTGCTACAGCCTTACTGAGCTCTTTACTAGGCTTGATTGGTGCATTTTTGGCCGCCAAGCCATTGAGCTGGTGTTTTCAATGGGCAACTGAATTAAGTGATGATGAAGACTTAAGCCTGACAGAAACCATCGAGCGCTTAGTGGGCGATATGCATAGTCTGGGAGATGCAAGCCGGGCATTTGGCGAGCGACTTGACGGAACGAGTATACAGGATGTGCCTAATACTTTGGTCGAGATAAAGGGTGAATTGGCTGGGCTCAAAGAGGAACTGGCCCGGGCAAATCAAAGAATTGAAGGGTTGGGAGATTCCCAAAAACAGGGCCAGGAAATGTTGGCCCCATTACAGGAGTTGGGAAGGCTGGGGAATTTGGAATCCTTACTTGGCAGGATTGGAGATGCACATGAAGCAGGGAATGAAACCGATCAAAAAATGCTTGGTTCCCTGGAAACGATGCATCAAGACCAGTTGGATCAGGCGAGGAAATTAAATGTGGACTTTGAGGGTATGGCTGGAAGTTTGCGTACCATGGAGGAATGCCTGACTTCTTTAAAAGAATCTGGGGTTTCGGGTACGGAAAAACTGGAGGAGACCATTTCTCAAATTCGGTCAGCCAATGCGACATTGAACCTAAGTCGGGAGGAGGCCGAAGTCCAAAGAGAGAAGGTGGTTTCTCTGCTTAAGTCTGCGGAGGCAGATAGAAAAGCTGAGCGCAGTGCTCTGCGTAATGCATTTGGGCAGTTCGCCACTACGAATGTGCCAATAGACGAAAGCGAGGTCCAGTGAGTACAAAGAGGAAGGGGCTGTCTGGCCTCGATAGCTTGATTAATGGAAAGGGCGGGGCAAAAGCTCGGAGTTCTCCAACGCTCAGTCCAAATGATGCCTTGGTACAAGTGGCATTACCTTTAGTACTTATTCTTGCTATTATTACCCGGTTAATGGTGATTGAATATACTGAGGCAATGCGAAACCAGGGACCACGCATCCTCGATATGTGGAAACAACAATTGATCCTGCGGGTGGACACGGTAATGGATGCCTGGGAGAGGGAGGCAGAACTGGGAGCTTTTCCAGACTTTAGCAGAATACAATGGGAGGGTGCTTTTCCAAATGATCAGAGGTTTGAGAGTTTGTGCGGCAAAGCATTGGAGATGAATGACCGGGCAAAATTGCAGGACGATCTTTATAATGCAGCACTGGCCTATGAACCACCTGCTGGGGAAGAGGAAGGTGCCCTACAATTTATTACCCTTTACGATCCACTTGCCAAGACTCAGCCAGCTGATCCGAGCCTGGTATCTGAAGATTTTATAATCGATGAGGAGCGCCGTGATTATGCATTTGGATATGTGGCCGACCGGGTGGCCAAGTGGAAGGAACAGGTGGAGGGATTGCAATGGGCAGCCGTTGCCCAATGTGCTGACCAGTTGCCTCTCAAAGAAATTGGTGAAG
This sequence comes from Candidatus Chordibacter forsetii, assembly GCF_964187505.1. Classification (NCBI taxonomy): domain Bacteria; kingdom Pseudomonadati; phylum Verrucomicrobiota; class Opitutia; order Opitutales; family Candidatus Seribacteraceae; genus Candidatus Chordibacter; species Candidatus Chordibacter forsetii. The sequence goes on along the minus strand of NZ_CAXLML010000058.1, from coordinate 3,644 downwards.
TACAAGATGGAGTTTCCACCCAGCTTGTTCGGGTGGCCGGGGAGTTAACGAAGCGTGGATATCCGCTGCTTAACTCGGTGGTAGGCGAGTATGGGAAATTAGAACGATGAGTGGAGGAATGAATTTGAGATGTGCACTTAGTACTTTACTGGTATTGACAAGCGGGATCTTCCTGTTTGGGCAAACCAATGATCCCAAGGCTGGAGCCAAGAGGATGCTGGCCTTGCGTGCGGCAGCAGAGAAAGCAAGAATGTACCTGCAGGGCACAGCCGACGCCAATGAATCTGCAGTGGATGAATTGAGCCAGTTACTTTCGAAGGAAATGCTCGGGCGGGTAAAAGAATTTGAGGCAAAAAAGACGGGAGAAAAACCTACCCGTAAATGGATTGAGGCCTGGCGTATGCAAGAGCTGGAAAAGACGGTCTCCGATACATTGGAGTGGGCCAAGGAACAAAGTCCTTTGCCCATTGAACGGGCGGATGTATTAAAGCGGGCGGCCAAGGACTGGGCACAGGAAGCCCCAGCAAAAGCCCAGCAATATGCAAAGCAAAGCATGGAGCAGGTTTATGGAAAAGCCAGGGAGTTGGCAGCGGGGGAACAGTTGAAGCGTTTACGGGATAATCTTTCGTACCCGACAAAGGAGGATTTAAATGGCCGGCTGAATCAACTATTCGAGGAACGGTCAAAGGGGTTGCAGCCTTTGTCGACCGATGATTTTAACGCATTGAACGATTGGTTCGAGCAGTTGGTTGGTAAAACCGGGCCAGTTTTTGAGGAGTTAAAAAGGAAGGTATCGGAAATGTCCACAGATATGCGTCTGGAAATTGCGAAACAATACCAAGCACAGTACGAACAGATCCGATTATTTGTCCAAAAGAACCAATTTCCAGAGAGTTTAAAAACAAAGGAGGAATTGCAGGTTGTTGCCCTGCAGGCATTGAATAAGAACCAGGGAGAGGACTTGCAGGCTACCCCCCCGGTGTATGGAGTATTTGAGGCATCGGAGAAATTGGTCGAGCGAGCAGCGATGCACTGGGAAAAAAACCGCTTTGAAAATTTTCTTAAATCCACAGATTTCTGGCTACCCCAAAAGAAGAAAATCGAACAGGCAATCCGCGACGATATAGCTAACCATGTACCACCCGGAAAAAGTTTGAATTTATTAACCGATAAATATTTGTCAGCTGTCCAGGAGATGGTTGCCGTTAAATACGGTGGCGAAAAATGGAGCCAATATTTTGCCGACTCATTGAAGGAGGGGGGAGCACTGACCAAGTCCCTAAGTCAAAGGTTGCGCGATGGAATTAAGAAAAGATCGCAGGAAGTGAGGAAACAAATCGCAGAGGAGCAATTAAGGACGAGCTTTAAAAACCTTTTCGAGGGTACCTTTCCGAAAGAGTCCCAGATCTTGTGGTTTTATGAAAAGGGGAAGGCAAGAGTCTCTAACTTCCCTGAGTTATTAGAAAATATTGAGGTACCTTCCGAGCTTCGTTCAAACTTATTGGAGGAGACCAAGAGGATGGCGGTTGATCTAGCAAACAAACCATTGGTACCAGCATTAAATGCATTCCGAAAACAGTTCGAAATCCTTCGGGTATTGGAAAAAGAAAAGTTGGCTCAATTAAAAGTGCAAGTTGTGGAGGGGCGGGCTTTCCTGGAAATTCTTAAAGATTGGCAAGTCGGATGGAATGAATTGTGGGATAAAAAAAAGAAGGAGGTCGAAGAAAGATGGTATCCGCAATTTGAACATACTGGAAAAGAGCTGAGTAAAGCGGTGCGTCAGTTATACGAAGGTATGATAAACGCAGTGGGAAATAATACTCCGGAAATTGTACAGGCACCGACTGAGGAGTTGGGCGGTGATAAAGATACCTCTGGATCGGAAGCAGTGCCGGTAGAAAATGAAAAGCCCGAAACCAAGGAAGAAGAAAAGAAGGAGGAAAAAGCCGAGGGTGGAAAGCAGGAATTAAGCGGTGGGATAACGGATGAATTAAAAGTCTTTGTTGGCTTGGCCGATGGTGTATTTGCCTTTGCGGATGCTCCAAATGGAAAGTGCCGGATGTTGTTTGGTACGCCGGATGGAGTGGGTGCATTTTCATTGGAGTTTGATCCGCAGGATGTGGAGGGGGCGGCCAGTTTAATTTCTCAAGGTTTGCAAAAGCCACTGGGCTTGGTCCTTGATGGAAATGCCAAGGGTGGGCAGGGGAGTATTTTTAATTTGTTTTCAACTAACGAGGATAATTCCGAGATACGGATGCTCTTTCGGGTGTCCAGTTCCAAGGTGCGTCATCAAATGAGTATCTTAGTTAGGCAACAGGTGGAGGCAGCCATCGAGAACTGGGCCAATGAGACCGGGGAGAAACAACCGGTTCTTCTTTGGCAAGATGATGTTGAACTTTAGATTTCGGAAAGAGAAATCAGATCTCTATTTCCTTGGCGGGATCATTCATTCAGGCGGGTGGTTTAGGCCGAAGTTTCCAATTGCATAAAAGCATCCCGATGAAGGTGATCGCAAACCATGGAGCAAACCAATCCGCTGCCGCCTGAAAGAGAAGTCCAGAGTCGTTCGCTAAATTAGAATCCTTTCTTAAGCTAACTACAAGAAGAGCATAGAGAATTCCGATTCCGCCATAGCCAAGGTTTAAGGCTAATCCCTTGAAACTTAGCAGAGTGGCCCGAATCGACTTGTCTGCGGTTTTATTGAGATAATAACTGGTGCAAAACCCAGTCATGCCCATGGCGGCAAAAAGGAGCATGGAAAAAATCACACCAAAGTGGGGAATGAAAAATCGAATTCCAATAAAAGAAAGTAGTGCGAGAACTGAAATAATGAGAAAATTTTGATTCGGGCCGAATCGTTCCGTCATCTCCCGGGATATACGGGCAACAACCATACCCTGAAGAGCAATAACAGCCCCGATTATACCAAAGGCAACTTCGGGGTAGGAAATGAGTCGGTAGTATTCACTGTTCATGGTGATGAACATTCGGATCACGCTATCCACGGTGGCAGCGGCAAGGATCACAAGTAAAGCAAAAGGAGTGCGGGCAATCCAAAGGGCAACATTCCAGGTTTGTGAAAAAGCGGCCCGGAGAGGCAGCAAATCTGATTTGGATTGGTAGTTCTCAGTTTCGCGAAGGGCACATGCAGAGAGAAGGGTGAGCACGGCAGTTACCAAGTTAAGTAGAATGGGCCAGCGCATAGTATCCTGCTGGGTAAGCGAATTTTCAAACCCGAGGAAGGCACAGGCTTGATTCATTACGTCCGGATCGTAAATAATTCCACCCGTAAGGAGGGCAATCATGAAGGCAAAAGATTGCCAGCGGGTTACTTTTTGGAGGATTTTTGCCCAGTCCTCCTTTTTGCCGGCCTCGTCAATTGAGTCGTAAACCAATGCCTCATCTGCGCCGCTGGCCGCTGCTTCCGCTAATCCACTAAGAATCCGGTTGATCGCGAGAATCCAAAAGAGTAGGTCGAGGTCGGAAGTCGGTGCAAATCCCCAGACCACCATTTCGATGACCATGAATATACCAGCGGCGACAATCATTTTTTTGCGGCCAATCATATCGGATAGGGCACCAGAGGGAACTTCGGCAAGAATGATACTGGCCGCCCAGATGGAATTGAGAATGGCGAACTGTTC
>NZ_CAXLML010000057.1:0-4297 GCF_964187505.1 Candidatus Chordibacter forsetii | reverse complement strand
AACTGCCACAGAATCGTGCGTCCAGATATGAAAGATAGGAAGCCCCATCAAAGCCGAAAGGCGGACAGATGGGCGCATATAATCGGCAAATACCGCAAATGTGGCACCTGAAGGACGGAAGATGCCGTAATAGGCAATCCCGTTAACGATCGCCCCCATGGCATGCTCGCGAATACCAAAGAGCAGATTGCGACCGGAGTGGTTGTTCTTTGTAAAGTCGCCCACTTCCTTAATATAATTCTTGGTCGAACCATGCAGATCAGCAGAACCACTAATTAATAAAGGCATAGCCTTGGCCAGGTCGTTAATAATCTGACTACCAGCTGCACGGGTTGCCACATTGGCATCCGCGGCAAATTCCTGCACACTATTGAGTAAATCAGCAGGCACATCACGAGAAATTCCAGAATCAAGCAAAGCTGCTTTTTCGGGATTTGCAGAACGCCAGGCGGCGTAAGATGCATCCCATTGCTGACGTGCTTCACCAAGCTGGGCCTTGCGGTCGGCAAAGAATGTTCGGACTTCATCGGACACATAGAATGTTTCCTCAGGCAGCCCAAGACCCTGACGGGCAGCTTCGGCAAATTTTGCCCCACCCTCACCATGTCCGGCAGAAGTACCCGCAACTTCGGGTATGCCCTTGGCAATGGTGGTTTTGATTTCAATAAAAGTAGGCTTTTCGGTGTTAGCACGGGCACGTTCAAGGGCGGCCGAGATCGCTTCCATATCATGTCCATCTTCAATCATTTCAACCGCAAATCCATAAGAGGCAAAGCGATCGATCACACTTTCGCTCTGGCTGGCATCGGCCATAGCATCGAGGGTGACATCGTTGGAATCATAAAGGATGGTCAGGTTATCCAAGGCAAGGTGACCAGCTAAGGAAGCAGCTTCCGCGGCTACCCCTTCCTGTAAACAACCATCCCCAGCTAGGGCAAATACCTGATGGTTAAAAATTTCGTGCTCGGAGGTATTGAAATGTGCGGCCGCCATTTTGGAAGCGATAGCCATACCAACCGCATTGCCAACGCCCTGTCCGAGTGGACCAGTTGTACACTCAACGCCTGGAGTCTCACCGTATTCGGGATGCCCAGGTGTTTTGCTGTGAAGTTTACGGAAGTTCTTTACCTCTTCGAGAGGGAGATCATACCCAGCGAGGTGCAACCATCCATAAAGGAACATACTGCCATGACCGGCGGACAGAATGAAACGATCGCGGTTGAGCCATTGATCGTCGGACGGATCGACTTTTAAATCTTTGCCGAACAGAACAGCCCCAACCTCGGCAGCTCCGAGGGGAAGGCCCAAATGTCCTGAACTGCAGGCGTGAATCGCGTCGATGGCCAAGCCACGGGCTTGATCAGCGGCTTGTTGTAGGATTTCTTGGTTTTGCATAACGAAGATAGATTTTATAAGAATGAAAGCGTCAATTAAAGCACCCGACTCTAAGATGGCGAGCAATTCTTGAGAAGTTCGCCAAGTGAATGAATAAAGAGAGAGGAATTACTCCTGATAAATAACATCGGTAGAGCTAAGCTCTACCAAGTTTTCTCCAGGCTCAACATCTACTTCTTTGGACCAAATGGTCACAACATTTGTTTCCACATCCTTATCGATTCCAATGACAAAATATTTATCATCAGGAGATACATTATCCATCGATGCATTTCCGTAAGGATCGGTACGGGCACGGCCCACCTTTGCAGAAAGAAGAATGGATTTTACTCCCAGAGCAATCTCTGGATTTTGAGAAACATTCTTTTCTGCCTTGGCCCACATTTCTGCAACTGACCTAACCTCCCCAGCAACCACAGGATCACTCCCGATCCCCTTGAGTAACTCTTTTAGGTCCTGAGTAGTCAGGTAAATCTCCGAAGCTTGTGCCGGTTGCATAGTACCATCTCGGGAAGGTTTGCGTGCCTGCAAAGTTAAAAAAGTTCGGCCATCAAATTGCAAGTCTTGAAAAGATGCTTTTTTAACTCCAGCCAGTGGTTGCGGAGGTGAAAGATAAGAGGATGCTTGAACTGTGGGTGAAGACTGAAGAGCAGAACTGGCAGAATTAAAAAGGCCCTGCTTGCCTTGATTAAAGGATTCTGACTTTAAAACTTTTTTAACTTCCGGGGAATCGTTTAGTAAACTGATGACCGGATGATCTGCATACTCATCTTTTAAAAGGTTATCAATGATGTCCTTGGAGTCGACCGGTGAAACATACTTTCGTTGCCCTTGGGCTAAGAATGCCTTTAAATCATCGTCTGAGGGAAGCGGAGAAGATCTTTTCGGAACCAGCAGAAGTGAAGTATCAAATAACTGCCTTTCTCTATCAGCAACATTAAGTTCTACATTTTGTTGATTACGACCGACACTTCCCGGGTATCGGGTAGATTGTTTTTTGGGGAGGGGAATAAGTCCGGGATTCTTTGCGAGTTGCTCGAGTAAATAGAATTTAGGCAAAGATCCATCCATCCTTTCAAAAACACTTACAGACTTGGGATAAAATAACGGAGTGGAAAATTTTTCCGCGGTTAGTTCTACAATTCGATCCCCACTTAATTCATCCATTCTAACAGGCACATCCAACAAAGGAGATGAAAACCACTCATCAAGAGAGTTACCTGCCAAGGACATTGCTTGGAAGTTCAAACAAAGAATTAAAATGACTGGACGGAAAGTGGGCATATTCCTAAGGGTTGCTTTAATCTAGTTAATTTCTTATAGCCTTGTAAAGATTTTCTTCTTGAAAGCATGCCCGAGAAAGAATTTTTTGAACCTTTGCACAAAATGGAAGTGCACCATCGCATAACATCTAATAGAAACAACCCTGCCTTTTTATACAGCCATAATCCAGCCACTACATATGAGCGAACAATCAAAAGAAGAATTCATGATCGAGGCCGTGGGCCTAAGTAAATACTACGGTGATTTTATTGCCGTGGAAGACTTGAACATTTCCATCCGCAAAGGCGAGGTGGTTGCCTTTCTAGGACCAAATGGTGCCGGAAAGAGTACAACAATGAAAATGCTAACTGGATATTTAGCTCCATCTGCAGGGATTGCTAAGGTGTGTGGTTTAGAGGTAGCAAATAATCGCTCGGTGGTAGCAAATCGAATCGGATACCTTCCTGAGAACGGCCCATTGTACGAGGAGATGACTCCCATAGCCCTGCTTAACTTTTTTGGAGATGCCAGAAGTATGGATCCAGCAACCAAGAGAGACCGGATTTCCCAAGTAATCGAACAATGTGCACTGCAAACCGTACTGAGCAAACCAATCGGCAAACTCTCACGCGGATTTAGGCAACGTGTGGGCATGGCCAATGTATTGTTACACGAGCCAGATGTATTGATTATGGACGAGCCCACTGCTGGGCTTGACCCCAATCAAGTTTTGGAAGTTCGTAAGACTATAAAAGGTTTGGGTAAAACGATTCTTCTTTCTACTCACATTTTACAAGAAGTGCCCGAAGTTGCGGACCGTGTCTTACTGATTAACAACGGTCGCTTAATCTTTGAAGGAACTCCAGATGAAATAAAGAGCGAATCCTCACTCGATACCTGGTTCAATAAACAAACTTTAGCTGCATAACTTTAGCACTGTCCTATGAACATCCAAGCCGTTCTCGCCGTATTTAAACGCAACCTAGCCGCATACTTTGGAAGTCCCAGCGGATATGTTTTTATCTGCGCCTTTCTTTTATCTAGTGGTTTAGCCGCTTTTTGGCCTCAGGAGTTTTTTGATTCCAATCTGGCAAACCTTGATCAATTAAACCGTTATCTACCCCTCATCCTTCTTGGCTTTATCCCCGCCATTACCATGAGTATTTGGGCAGACGAGAAGCGACAAGGCACAGATGAACTTTTGCTCACATTGCCAGGTAGTGATTTTGATGTGGTCATTGGTAAATACCTCGGAGCCGTTGCCATATTTTCAGTCTCTCTCGTTATCTCTCTGATCGCCAATTACTATGTGCTTAGCCAATTAGGCAATCCCGACTTTGGCCTTTTGGTCTCCACCTACTTGGGATATTGGTTTGTCGGACTCAGCATGATTGCTATTGGAATGGTCGCTTCTTTCCTCACCGCCAACCTCACAGTTGCTTTTGTTTTGGGTGTAGCCTTCAACTCGCCCCTTGCCTTATTACAGGATTCGGAATGGGCAATTGCGGCAAACTTTCTCGATTTTAGCCGTGGAATAATCAGTACATCGGGTATGATTTTCTTTATCGGCTTGGCCGTGGCCATGCTCTACCTATCTTCTATTTTGATTGGGCGTAGGCACTGGGTGGGGAGTCCCCAA
>NZ_CAXLML010000056.1:0-15146 GCF_964187505.1 Candidatus Chordibacter forsetii | reverse complement strand
AATAATGAAATGTAACTCTCTCGATGTGTTCGTCTGTACACAATTTCGGACATTAGAGAATAAATTACTGTAATAATTTTCGTTAAATCATTTCAGTACAGATAAAAAATATAAAAAAAGACAACAATGAGCACAGGAATAGTAAAATGGTTTAATTCAGATAAAGGATATGGATTTATCCAGCAAGATGAGGGAGGCGACGATTTGTTTGTCCATCATTCTGAGACGGATGGATATGCGCTAAATGATGGCGACAAAGTGGAGTTCGAAGTTGGGCAAGGCCAGAAAGGTCCCTGTGCAACAAATGTAAAGAAACTCTAAGAAGTTCGTGGTGGCACGGCTAATGCCGTGGTTCAGGCTAAATATCAGCTGCCGAAAAGATTAATATTAAGTTTTATTACTTAGTGTTAACCTCTTTTTGGTTTAGCTAGCTCTAGCGTTCTCTCCCCTTTTTGACGGGGATAATTTACTGTCTAATCTGCGTGTAGAGGATCACGGAATCCGAAACAGCCTACTTTGAGCATGCCAAGTGCTACAGTAAATAACAAGCGTTCCATGTGCTCATCGACGGGCAGTGAAATTTTACCCAGTGCCCGCGAAACGGTCGCAAGCGCTTGTTCAACCTAGTTCAGGATCCTCCGCAAAGAGAAGGATTTGTTCGTGGTTGATGCCCCTACTGCCACTCTTTCGAAGGGCGGGCTTACCTTATTAAGTGGCTTAAAAATCGGCCCGATCAGTTTATTCAAGAAGAGAAGTTCATTGTTGGAAAGCCATTAAGGCATTCAACCAAGGAAGTTGAGGCAAATGTTATAGCCGTATTCCACCTAATGAGTTTGAACAATGAAGTATATTTGGATTTCAATTTTTTGGATCGTATTGCTATGGTCTGGAGTATATCCGAAGGATCAGTTTACCTGGTTCTTGGAAGTCGCACCGGCTCTTTTAGGAGGAATAATATTAGCCACAACATATAATAAATTTAGACTAACACCACTATTGTATGCATTGATCTTGGTTCATTGTGTTGTTCTAATGATCGGCGGACACTACACCTATGCAGAGGTCCCATTCTTTGACGGGTTGTTTGGTGCTGATAGAAATAATTACGATAAAGTGGGGCACTTTTTTCAAGGCTTTGTGCCTGCACTTATCGTGAGAGAAATATTAGTTCGAAAGAAAGTTGTAAGTGGTAGGGCTTGGCTAAATCTATTTATTGTTTCAATTAGTTTGGCATTTAGTGCATTCTACGAACTCATTGAGTGGTGGGTAGCATTGTCTACGGGAGAAGATGCAGAAGCATTCTTAGGTACACAGGGCTATGTTTGGGATACGCAATCTGATATGGCACTGGCATTAATAGGAGCTGTAACATCAACCTTTATACTTTCTAAATCTCATGACGTTCAGCTAAGTAAGTTTAACAAGCGTCTCGTAGCGACGCGGTAAACCTTATGTATGGATGGTAGGTATGGGAGTAAATTAGTCTTCAAAGAACTCCGAACTCGGCTCTCCATACAACGACTGGAAATTACTCTCTTCCCTAGTGGTTCCTAGGGGACAAAAAACTGAAGAAGTATGGAGATATGACCGAGGTACCAAACAATTAGACTATTACAAGCACATGACTACGGTATTTCTCAAAACACTAAGACAGATGGATAACTAAAGTTGCCAGACAAGGTTATTCGTGGTCTTTCTTATTTTGAAAATATTCAGAAAAATGAAAAAGACTATGAGAATCATTCTATTTACCTTAGGAACCCTTCTGGCATTCAATACTTTTGCCAAGCAACTTAGGCCTAATATTGTGCTGATCATGTGCGACGACCTTGGTTACGGCGATGTGCAATGCCTAAACCCGAAAAATGGCAAGATCAAGACCCCCTATATTGACAGGCTTGCAAGCCAGGGCATGACTTTTACCGATGCCCATTCGGGATCTTCGGTTTGTACGCCAACACGGTACGGCTTGCTGACTGGTAGGTATAGCTGGCGAACACGTTTACAAAGTGGTGTGGTCCAGGGCTTTGCTCCATGCCTGATTGCACCAGACCGCCTCACTGTGGCTGGTTTGTTGAAAAAGCAGGGCTATGCAACAGGCATTATTGGTAAATGGCATCTGGATTTTAAGTATCAGGACGCTAAGACAGGTAAGATCCTACCTAGAATGAAGCGGGCTCCGATTGGGTCCACCATCCCCGATGGGCCAGTACATCGAGGATTTGATTATTTCCACGGTATTCATCACGCCGGTCATATGGATACCATTATTGAAAACAACAAGGTGGTCGAGCAATTGGATGAAATCCATAACCTGCCCCGACTCACCGAAAAATCGGTGGCCTATATTGAAGGGCGCACCAAGTACCAGGCTCAGCCTTTTTTCCTTTATGTACCGCTCGGCTCGCCGCACACACCAATCGTACCTACTGCAGAGTGGCAGGGGAAGAGCGGGCTTGGCCCGTATGGAGATTTTGTCATGCAAACAGACGCTACTGTCGGGGCGATCATGAATGCATTAGATAAAAATGGCTTTGCGAAAAATACCCTAGTAGTCTTTACGAGTGACAACGGATGTTCAAAGGCAGCAAACATATCTCGGCTCCGTAAACAGGGGCATCATGTAAGTGCTCAGTACCGAGGTTCAAAGTCAGATATTTGGGAAGGTGGGCACAGGGTACCCTTTCTGGTTCGTTGGCCGGGTATGGTCGAAGCCGCATCCCAAAGCGATCAACTTATAACTTTGGTCGATTTCTTTGCCACGATTTCTGACATCACTGGAGAGAAAGCACCTGGAATGGCAGAAGATAGCGTGAGTTTCTTACCCGCACTTTCCGGCCAGGCTATTGTTTCAAGCCGAAAGGGCATAATCCACCACTCTATTTCTGGTCACTTCGCCTACCGCCAAGGCAAGTGGAAGCTTCTTCTGGCTAAAGGGTCCGGGGGTTGGTCTTCTCCAAAAGAGAGTGAAGTTGGTGCGAAGACAGCTTCAGCCCAACTTTACAACATGGAAAAAGACCCGAGCGAACAGAATAATCTATACCTTTCTCGCCCCGATGTGGCCGAAAGGCTTTTGGCAGATTTAACTCTGGATGTTCAACGGGGTCGAAGCACGGATGGACCAGAAGCTAAAAATGATGTTCTGAACATAAAGCTTTGGAAAAGTCAGCGAGGCAAAAAATAATATAAGTTGATGAGTGACAGATAAGAGTCAGGGAACCTTTTTTGTGGTTTGTTCGCAGTGATAATATCTCAGGTTTATTCATGGTTCTTAAAAAATTAACCTTACAGTCTTACATTTCTGCCACCTCAACTATTTTTCAATGAAGTCAATTATTCTTTCCAAAGTTTGTGCTGCTAGAAACATTCAAATCGTTGATTCAGCTGAGGCCTTTCAATAGGTATTGCTGATTGGTAAATGTAACAACTGTTTGATTGGGTACAATTCTTTGACTCTAGAAATGAAATGATCAGAAAAGTTATCATACTGACAATTGCAGGAATGATTCATCTGTCTTTGCTCATTGCGAAGGATCTTAAAAAAACTGGGTTTGATCTTGTTGTTCCATCGACAACCGATGAATTGCCAACCCCAGGTAAACGAGTTAGGCATGTGAACCATGAATACATGGGCTCGGAGGTGTACCACCTTCTTTATCTTCCAACTGACTGGGTTAAGGGAGAGAAGTATCCAGTAATTGTTGAGTATTCAGGAAACAAGTGGAAGAGCAGTCACGGATTGCTCGAAGGGAGTAACCTTGGTTACGGCATATCTGCTGGTAAAGGTGTCATCTGGATATCCATGCCTTTTGTCGATGTAGAAAATCAAAGAAATGCCCTAACTTGGTGGGGTGATGTTGATGCGACGGTAGAATACTGCAAGAAGACCGTAGATCGCATATGCAGGGAATATGGTGGTGATATTTCTAATCTATTTATTGCTGGGTTTTCTCGAGGTGCTATCGCCTGTAATTATATCGGCCTCTATGATGATCAGATTGCATCACTATGGTGCGGTTTCATCTGTCACAGTCATTACGACGGAGTTCAGAAATGGAAATATGCCAGAAGTGATCGGACTTCTGCTAAAACTCGACTGAAAAGATTGGGAAATAGACCACAATTTATTAGTCATGAGGGAAGTGTTGAAGAAACGAGGCAATACCTCAAAGAAGTATACCCCTCAGGAAATTTTACTTTTAAGGCAATGTCATTCGCGAATCATACCAACACTTGGGTACTACGAGATATACCAGAAAGAAAAGTTCTTCGGGATTGGTTCAATATTGTACTGCGTGATAAACGCTAACAAAGTTTATGACACAGGATAGGTTTGCCCATTTCATCTTTTTCAACGAGAATAATAATCCTGTTCTTTAAATAATCCAGCCAAGTGCATCTACAGACAGTCGGATTTATCCGGCAACCAACCGAACGTTTTGAGCGGTCACGGTGGTTCACAGGTCATTGACCTAGATGTGCGGTTTAAGTAAAAACCGAAATCAGTGCTCTGTTCGAATATTTGGCTACTCGAACAAAGTGCGTATCAACCAAACTACGTGCCATGAAACCATCCAATACAACCAATTCTGAAGAACTCGCGATCCGTGTGGACGAGTCCAACCTTAATCATCATTTGTGGAATAACAACGGTACTTGGTGGCTGCATTATACAGTCTACCCTACCCCTGTAACATCAGATAGGAGAAGACGATCCCTAAAGACGCAAAATATTGAGCAAGCACGTCTCAGAAGAGATAAAATCTTTAATGCTTTAGCTGCAGATATATTGCCCTTGGCCGCTTAAAAAATTAAGGAACGGTGTCCGGACTTGATATCAAACTTGTAACCTACAAGAAAACATGTAGTTTATTTGTTTCGGGCCCTTAGCTCAGTTGGTTAGAGCATCCGACTCATAATCGGCAGGTCGTCGGTTCAAGTCCGACAGGGCCCACCATTTATAACTATCTGGATTTGCCTTTGGCGATCTGTTGAGCCAAAGCAAATCGCGTGGCGGCTTCAAGTTTTTGGATCGCGGCGAAATCTAAGTTACTTTTCTTACCCTCGGATAATGCTTCTTGAGCTCGTTTAACTGCTTCCTCAATTTTGGAATCGTCCTGTTCATTAATTTTGAGAGCTTCATCAGTCAGTATGGAGACCTTTTCTGAATAGACTTCAACAAAGCCAGAACTAACAGCTAGGTATTCGATGGTCCCATTCTTTTCAACCTTAAGATCACCGGCAATTAGTTTGTCGATAACAGGAACATGATGGGACAATATATCGATCTTTCCATTGGCGGTAGGCACAACTACATGATCGACTTCCTCGGAATAAACCGTGGCGTCAGGGGTAACGATTTCGAGGGTTATAGGCATGACGAACTAAGCAGCGATGAGTTAGGAATTCTCTCCACCGATGACAGAGTCAATTCCACCCTTCATATAAAAGTCATTCTCAGCGACCTCATCCAATTCACCATCTAAGATCATTTTGAATCCACGAATGGTATCTTTAACAGGTACATATTCACCAGAAACACCCGTAAATACTTCAGCTACATGGAAGGGTTGAGAAAGGAATTTTTGTATTTTGCGGGCTCGGAAAACCGTTTGTTTTTGCTCGGGAGATAACTCATCCAACCCGAGGATGGCGATAATATCCTGAAGGTCTTTGTAGGCCTGGAGTACTTCCTGGACACCTCGAGCTACTCCAAAGTGTTCTTCACCAACAATTTCCGGCGAGAGTGCATTTGATACCGAAGCCAAGGGGTCAACCGCTGGGTAAATGCCGAGCTCAGCAATCGAACGCTCCAACACGATAGTTGAGTCAAGGTGCGCAAAGGTGTTTGCTGGAGCAGGATCAGTTAAATCATCAGCAGGAACATAAACGGCTTGGAAAGAGGTGATCGAGCCTTTTTTAGTCGAAGTTATACGCTCTTGCAGGATGCCCATTTCTTCAGCGAGTGTGGGCTGGTATCCAACTGCAGATGGGGATCGGCCCAAAAGTGCGGATACCTCGGATCCGGCTTGGGAGAAACGGAAAATATTATCTACGAAAAGTAAAACATCTTGCCCCATTTCGTCACGGAAATATTCGGCCATAGTCAAACCTGAAAGGGCGACCCTCATGCGGGCTCCGGGAGGCTCGTTCATTTGCCCATAAACCAAGGCAACCTTGGATTTGGAAATATCTTCTTGGTTGATGACACCCGCTTCTGACATTTCCTGATAAAGATCATTACCTTCCCGGGAACGTTCCCCTACCCCAGCAAATACAGAGTACCCACCGTGGGCTTTGGCAATGTTATTGATCAATTCCATGATCACAACGGTCTTACCTACACCAGCACCTCCGAACGCACCAACCTTACCTCCCTTGATGAAGGGACAAATTAAATCGATGACCTTAATACCTGTTTCAAGAATATTAGCCTCTGTATCCTGATCGATCAGAGTTGGAGCTTGACGGTGAATAGGTCGAGTTTCCGAGTGGCCACAATCTCCTTTGTTGTCCACAGTGTCTCCGGTTACATTAAAAATCCTTCCGAGAACTTTTTCGCCAACTGGTACGGAGATTGGGTTGGCTGTGTTAACTATGTCCATTCCACGAACGAGGCCCTCCGTGGAAGACATGGCAACAGCTCGTACCCTGTTTTCTCCAAGGTGTTGTTGCGTTTCTAAAACGAGCTTGGCATCGCTGGAATCGTCTAGCTTGTAAGTGATTTCAAGGGCATCGTAAATTTTGGGCATATTGCCGGCTGGGAACTCGGCGTCAACGACGGCTCCGATGACCTGTACGATTTTTCCTTGGCTTGTATTCGAATTATCCTGTTCCATGATAAGAAGGTAGGTTTTAGTTAGAAAGGGTTGAGGCAGAAATCTCAAGGATTTCCTGGGTGATAGCGGCTTGGCGCGCGCGGTTGTATTGGAGGGTAAGGTCGTTGAGCAGATTTCCTGCGTTGTCGGTGGCTGTTTTCATCGCAACCATACGGGCACTGTGTTCAGAAGCTTGAGATTCCATAACCATTTGATGAATTTCCTGCTTTAAGTAGAGTGTACCTAGTTCAGATAAAACATCATTACGGTTTTCGATAAGAATTTCTCGGTTGTCTTTGGGGACTTGGTGATCATTAACACCAAATCTCTCGTGAAGTTTTTGGCTCATCTCATCTAGGTCATTAAGTGGGAATAAACGAACAAGCTCAGGTTCCTGTCGAAGCGTGTTAATAAACCCAGTGTGCAAAACCTCAATGGTGTCAATTTTATCGTCACCATAGGACCTAAGCAAAAATTCGATTATTGGCTTAATGTCCGCATAGCGAGGCTTATCTGGAAGAGTAAAGTCTGCGAGTAAATCTCTGTGTGTTCGGGATAAGTACTGGGTGGCACGCTTCCCGACAGAAACAAATTTTGCAGATGAATCTACATCAGAAAGCATTCTAAAGAGGTTAGAATTTAAAGCACCGCAAAGTCCTTTGTCGGTTCCAATTACTAAAATCCCTCGGTGCCTAACTGGTCGGTCGTTGAAATATTTATGAGTAATCTCCTCAAATTCATCGGCAACTGATACAATTAAATCAGCCAGAAGCATCGCATAGGGCCGACCGCACTTAGCAGCGTCCTGTGCCTTCTTCATTTTAGAAGTGGCAACCATTTGCATCGCCTTAGTGATTTGGCGGGTGCTTTTTACTCCCTTAATACGCAATCGTATATCACGTGAGTTAGCCATGTTTTAAATAAGATGAAAGAGAAAGTAAAAGTTTAGGAAATCAAGAGAAGCTGCGCTTCCAATCTTCAACCGAACTACGAAGTTTTTGTTCGGTTTCCTCTTCTAATTTCCCGGATGAGTAAATCAATTCGCAGGCTTCTTTCCCTTGAGTTTCCATGTAATCACGAAGGCTTTGGGTCGCTCTATTTACATCGGCAACATCAATGGAATCAAAGAAGTTGTTTTGCATGGCCCACATAATTACTGTTTGAATCTCTACGGCGATAGGATTAGATGCGGTTTGTTTAAAAAGTTCAACAATACGTGCACCCCTGTCTAGGCTTGCTTTTGTTGCTGCATCTAAATCGGATTCAAACTGCGAGAAGGCAGCAAGCTCACGGAACTGGGCAAGTTCCAGTTTTACTTTGCCGGCAACTTTCTTGTAGGCCTTGATTTGAGCGGCTGAACCAACTCTTGATACCGAAAGACCAACCGATACGGCAGGACGAATTCCTTTATTAAAAAGGTCACCTTCTAGAAAAATCTGACCATCGGTTATAGATATTACGTTCGTGGGAATGTATCCAGCAACATCGCCCATTTGAGTTTCAATAATAGGAAGAGCAGTTAAAGACCCATTTCCACAATCTTCTTTCAACCTGGCAGATCTCTCAAGTAAGCGTGAGTGCAGATAAAAGACATCTCCAGGATACGCTTCACGACCTGATGGGCGTTTCAGAATGAGAGAAATTTGACGGTAGGCGACAGCATGTTTAGACAAATCATCATAAACGATTAAGGCGTCCATTCCGTTCTCCATATACCATTCCCCCATTGCACATCCAGAGTATGGGGCAAGGTATTGGTTCGCTGGGTTGTCGGCAGCTGGTGCAGAAACAATGGTGACATATTCCATAGCACCACTTTCCTCCAAGGTTTTAATTGTTCGGGCTACATTCGCATTTTTCTGACCTATTGCAACATACACACAAAAGACAGGACGAAAGTTTGCATCACCAGAGGCTTCACCCTGTTTATTAATCTTGGCCTGATTTATAATAGTATCGATTGCAATGGTGGTTTTTCCAGTGGAGCGATCACCGATAATTAACTCACGCTGACCCCTACCAATCGGTACCATCGAGTCAACCGCCATGATTCCTGTTTGCAGAGGTTGGTCGACAGATTTTCTGGGAATGATACCTGGAGCAATTCTTTCTACAGGAAGGGATTCATTAGCATTAAGAGCACCCTTACCGTCCATGGGGCGCCCTACTGCATCTACGACCCTACCAAGTAATTCCTTACCAACTGGTACTGATAGTAGCTTGCCCGTTGTCCGTGCCTCATCTCCTTCTTTAAGCGAACTAACATCCCCAAGTAAAACGCAACCTACCGAGTCTTCTTCCAAATTCAGAGCAATGCCCAAAACATTATTGGGAAACTCGATCATTTCGTTGTACATTACTTTGGAAAGACCATCAACTCTAGCAACGCCATCAGCTAAAGTTATGATTGTACCGATGTTGGTATGAGTGGCATCGGTAGAAAGATTTTCTATTTCTTTTCGAATTAGATCAGTTATGGAACTCATTTTAGGAGGTTTGGTATTATGATGTAAAAGATTGAGAGAGTTTGGATAACCTAGATTTTACGGAGTCCTCAAAAACATCATCAACTAATCTTATACGAAAACCAGCAATAAGACTTTTGTTGACCGTGTATTTGAAATCGACAGGAAGGGTATTAGCCGCATTGATTTTATCTTTAAGCTTAGTGATAACTGAATCGTTTGGTTCGGCAGCGAACTCAAGTTCGACAAGCTGGAAACGAAGCTTTTTGGTTATCGCAGCCAAATAGTCTTTTAAAATCTCAAGGTGTTTAGCAGGCTTGCATTCCTTGAGACCAACTAATACTTCGTTGACTAGATTTTTATCTACAAAGTCATGTTCATTTGAGGACTTTCTGACAAGTTCTTGAACTAGGTAGTTGAATTGCGAGGACATAAAGGAGAAGGTTTAAACGGAAAGATTTAACTCGTCAGTAGCACGGGAAGCAAATTTATGCTTTTCATCTTCTGATAAATCTTTCGATAAAACTTTGGACGCCGTATGCACGACAAGCGAGGCAATTTCTTCGCGAGCTTCTTTTAAAACTCTCTCTCTTTCTTGTTCCATGGCAGATTTTGCTTTCGAAATAATTTCTTCGGCTTGTTTGCGTGCATCTTCTTTCTGAGCTTCGATAAAAGCTTTAGCCTGCTCTTGTGCGGAAGAAATTGTTTTTTTGGCAGCAATGGAAGCCTCTTGAAGTGTCTCCTGCTGCTGCTTTTCAGTTTCTTCTAGCTCAAGTTTAATCTTATCGGCATTGCTCAAAGAGTCAGCTATCTGCTTTTCACGTTCTTTAATCGTGGAAAGGACGTTTTTAAAAGCAAACTTCCATATAACAAAAGCAACAATCAAGAAGTTGATCGCTTGGGCGATTAGCATAGGCCAATCAATACCGAAGGTTTCGACTATACCTTGAGCGGTGTCAGTTAGGCTGGCTAAAACTATCATGAGGCGATTGGGGACTTAGGTCCCTCTTAATTAGAGAAAAAGGGAGTAAAAAGCTACAGCTTCTGCAAGAGCCATGCCTATAATCGACTGAACCAAAATTGCACCGGCTGCGTCTGGGTTGCGTCCGACCGCTTCGACGGCTTTCATTCCAACAATACCAACCCCTATTGCGGCACCAAGGCAACCAAGGGCCGATTGTATGCTTCCAGTTATACCTGATGCTTGTTCAGATGCTTGTGCGAGTACTTCTATCATAGTAATTTATTGTTTAGTTTTAATTATAGTTAGGTATGTCTACAAATGAATATAGTCCCATACTGAAATTAGTGTTTTTCTCCTTCGTCATGGTTGCATATTAATCCAATGTAAACAGAAATCAGAAGCATAAAAACTAGTGCCTGAACCAAACCAATCAGAACCTCCATGAAATAAAAAGGTACAGGAAGAATCCACTTTAACTGAGGAACTAAATAGAACATACTGTGCAAAAGGCTTTCACCACCAAATACATTTCCAAAAAGACGAAAAGTTAAAGAGACCGGTCGGAACAGAATTGAAACTACCTCGATGAATCCAACAGCGAGAAAGATGATGCCCAAAAAACCAAAGATGGTAGCACTAACTTCCGATTTGTCAGCCTTGTTACCAAACCAATCTTTCGCGATGGCTTTGATTCCAGCATACTTAACGATGAAATATAACCAAAAAATATTGGCAACCAGTGCTAGAGCTAGGGTCATATTAAGATCTGCATTCCCAGGTCTTATGAGAGGTTTACCAATACTAAAATGATCATCCGAATAAGTACCATAACCAATTGTGCCCACACCTGGAAGAAGTCCGCTCCAATTTTGGATTAATATGAAAAAGAAAAGTCCGCTGAGAAGCCAAAAAGACGGAAAAAATACTTTCTTTCCAACTATTGGTTCAATGATCCCGCGAATCCCACCAATTAAGGACTCAAGAATTAATTGACCTTTGCCTGGTATCAATTGTGGGCGACCAACTAAAAGTTTGATGGAAAAAACCAAAAGGAGTGATACTATCCAACTAGTAACCATGGAATTAGTAACGGGAAATTGACCAATGCTAAAAACAGTTTCAGCGGTTACCTTAACACCATCTCCAGCTGCGTTTAAAGCTGTAAATGGGCATAGAAGAATTAATAGAGCTAATCGTTTCACGAGATGTCAAAACTTATAAGCTGAACTTTATCTTTGGTCAATTCACAAGTTCTAAGAAAAAACATACAAACTACTGAATTAAAAAATAAGCGGATCGAGATTAGTTGCGCTTATGATGTTTTGGCGGAACAGTAAAACGAGGATGGGAAGAGTTCGCCAAAAAAACTACCTGCGTCGTGAGGCCATTTCTCTTTTGAATAAGTCCAATGAGAGGAATCTTTGATTAAATGAGTTGTCCAATCAAAATACCCCCGGTGGTCAGTTTTGAAAAATAGGTTTGAGTTAATATGAGACTTTTCAGCCAATAGACTTAGAAAATTGTTTTGAATGAGTCGCTTTTTAAAATGTCTCTTCTTGGGCCAGGGATCAGAGTACATGATAAAAGTTTTTATCACAGGTAAATCACTTGGCAGTGCATGAAGAAACTCACTTGCTTCTGCCTTGAGAAAAAAGAGGTTTTTAAGTTTGAAAGAATCTTTTTTGCGCTCAGCTTTCCTTATTCTTTTACTAATTAGGTCAATGCCGACAAAAATATTTTGAGAATCAGATTCAGCATACGATGACAACCAATGGCCATGGCCGCAACCAATCTCTAGGCATATCCCCCTTGAATTCTTCTCTTTGACCTTCGGGGAAATGATTCGATTAATGAACTCCCCTACCCCATTAATTCGCGAAGCTCTTTTTAATTCAAACTCAGCATGATTATTATTCTCTGTCTCATTTTCAATCACCTTTATTCTTTTGTAGTTTGGTAAAACGTTCTAAGTAAATGTGTACTATGCTAATGTCTGCAGGATTAACACCTGATATTCGAGAAGCTTGCCCTAGAGTACTTGGTCTTACCTGGTTAAGCTTTTCTGTACACTCCGTTCGCAATCCTGGAAGTGAGTCATAGGAAAAAGAAGATGGTATTTCGAGGTTTTCGGCATTTTTTATCCGTTTTGCCGCAGCAATTTCTCTTTTCAAATATCCATCGTATGTGATTCGATAAATTACTTCATTTTGCACCGACTGGGGCAATTGGTAAAAAGATTCGGGAAAATTAATTTCTACTTCTGGAACTGATTTAATTTGATGGGCATAAGTTATACCTGAATCAGATTTATTGGTTTCAAAGATTTTGATCCATGTTTCAGTGGATTGTAGTTGGTTCTTAATATTTTCTCTTCTTAATGAGGAATGTAAGTTGTATATATCAGCCTTTTTTAAAAAGCGATGCTCAGCACTTCCATGATTAAAAAGAAGACGATGTTCCGCACGACTAGTAAACATACGATACGGTTCGGTAACCCCTTTGGCGGTTAGGTCATCGATAAGGACACCTATATAACCTTCATCTCGATAAATCGAGAAAGAGTTTAAGCATAAGGCTGTCCTGGAAGCATTTATACCTGCCATAAGTCCCTGTGCAGCAGCTTCTTCGTATCCTGAAGTACCATTTATTTGACCAGCAAAGAATAGTGATTTAACCAGCAAAGATTCAAGGCTTTTCTTCAGTTGAGTTGGAGGTGCATAGTCATATTCCACCGCATAAGCGGGTCGGATAATCATCGCATTTTCGAGGCCTGGTATGGATTTGATGACTTTTTGCTGAACATCAAAGGGTAAGCAAGTTGAGAGACCGTTAATATACCATTCGTCTGTGTTGACCCCTTCAGGTTCTAGATGAATACGGTGCGAATCTTTGTCAGAAAAGCGAACTACCTTGTCTTCAATACTGGGGCAATACCTTGGTCCGGTTCCAACAATATCACCTTTATAAAGTGGTGAAAGGTGGAGGTTTTCATTAATAAGTTCATGGGTAGTTTCTGTGGTCGAGGTAAGAAAGCATTTTACTAAATTTGAACCTAATTCATGACTACCTTTTGTCGGCCACCTTCTATTTTGTTCCACGTGGAACATCTCGGTATCAGTTCTACTATCGTAAAAAGCGAATTTAGTAGGATCTTGATCTCCGGATTGTTCTGCCAAGCCATTAAAATTAATAGAATTACCTAGAAGCCTTGGAGGAGTCCCAGTCTTAAAGCGCTTAAGTTCTATGCCATGCTTTATGAAATGCGAGGAAAGTCCCTTTGCAGAATGATCGCCTAACCTACCTCCTTCCGACTTTGATTGTCCTATGTGAGTCGATGCTTGTAAGAAAGTTCCTGTGGTTACTACGACTGTTTTACCGTAAAAGTGAAGTCCCATTGATGTGGTAACTCCGTTACAACAAGAGTTTTGAACGATTAAGCCATCCACCATTGCTTGAAATAGCGTTAGATTGGGCTGTTGTTCGAGAACATGCTTCATCCTTAACTGGTAGGCTTTTTTATCACATTGTGCCCTTGGTGCTTGGACAGCTTTTCCTTTAGAAGTATTTAAAAGTTTAAATTGAATGGCAGTAAAGTCAGCATTTAATGCCATTTCTCCCCCTAATGCATCGATTTCGCGTACAATTTGTCCTTTTCCTTGTCCACCAATGGCAGGGTTACAACTCATTTGAGCAATGGTATCTAAATTTCCTGTTAACAGCAGGACATCTGCCCCTTGTTTTGATGCAGCAATGGCTGCTTCACAACCAGCATGACCAGCACCGCAGACAATTACATCATAGGGCTTTTTAGGTGTATTTACCCTTAGTGTCATCCTTACTTCCCTATACAGAATTCTCCGAAGAGAATATCTAGCATATCTTCATTTGTTTTTCTCCCAATCATTATGTCTAATTCTTTTCGAGCTTCAGTAAGGTGCATTGATATAATTTCATCTCCAACTTCATTATTTGATTCTGTCAAGAAACGGTTCAACTTATCCAAGCAGTTTTTAATGAGTACTTCGTGCCTTACACCTACGAGATATTCATTTTCTGATCCTTCTCCTGTGAGTTTTTGTATTATTTCTAGTAAAAGCGTCTCCAATTCCCTGAGACCATATTTTCCGGTTGAACTTATGTTTATTGCTTTGGGCGAGGGATTATAATTTGGTGCCCAATTATTTTTACCCAAGTCTGATTTATTACGAATGAGTAGTGTAGGCTTGCTTTGTAATAATTTGGTAAATTTTTCTGGGAGTTCGGTAGGGTGGGGGACTGAGTTGTCAATCACCCAAAGAAACAAATCAGCTTCATTTGCTTGTTCAAGACTCATTTCAATACCAGCTAACTCAATTTGCTCGGATGCATTATGAACTCCAGCTGTATCAACAAGCGTTATCCAGAATTTACCAATTTTAATATCAAATTCTAAATAATCTCTTGTTGTTCCTGATTCAGAGTGAATAAGTGCTCGATTCTTGCCTGCTAGAGCATTAAACAAGCTACTTTTTCCAACATTAGGTAATCCTGTAAGAACCACTCTAATGTTTCTAGTTAATAGTTTAGTTCTTGTAGATTGTAAGAGTAATGCTTCAAGCTCCTGGACTATTTTTCTTACTTTCTGATGAACTCTTTCTTGATCATTTTCGTGTAAATCATCTTCGGGGAAGTCTATGTGTGCTTCAATGGAAGCTTGTAGGTTTAAGATATCTTGTTGAATGGATAATAGTTTATCGGAAAGTTTCCCCTTTAAATTTCGTTGGGCTAGGGTAAGTGCTTGTTCATTTTTTGCTGCAATAATTTGTGCCACAGATTCAGCCTGTGGGAGGTCAATTTTCCCGTTAAGGAATGCCTGCCTAGTAAATTCACCAGGATGTGCTATTCGACATCCTCGATTAA
>NZ_CAXLML010000055.1:0-4611 GCF_964187505.1 Candidatus Chordibacter forsetii | reverse complement strand
CACTCAATCAGGCGATGATCCCAGTTCATCATTTGATACATTTGACGAGTATGCAGATGATCTTGAAGAAGATGTTTTTTAAAAAAATCACCTAAGACCTGAAGAATTACAAATCTTACCCTTTTTCGTTATACTTAATTTTTTGTATTTTTTAGCGTTCAAATGCTAATTTAGATTACAATAAAGAATTATTTTACCAATTAGCCCACACCTAGTGAGTTAAGGTGTATGTTTATTTCATTATAGTGCAATAACAGCAGATCTGTATTTATTTACTCCTTCTATAGATAACTTACTCACATGCGCAGGTAAGTTTGGTTTTATGGCACTTTATCTGCTATATTGGTAAAAGATGCGCCTTTTGATACTGCTCTGTTCAACCTTGGTAGGGATTTGCTTTGCTAATTCCATGGCTTACGGTTTGGTCCGGGAGGAAAGTCTTTTGGCAAGATGGTCTTTTGACGAGGGTAACGGTTCAATCGTTAATGACTCGGTCATTGGAGGTAGTCCACTCTTCATGAATCTCGGGAAATGGGGAAATGAAGAAAATGGTAATGCTCTTTCAAAATTCTCAATGGATATAAGCGAAGGAACTGGTTTTGCAGTTTTGGAAGGAAACCGAAAATTTCAGGTCAACTCATCCTACAGTATTCTCCTATGGTTTAAAACAAACGGACTGCCCGATGATTACTCCCAAATTCTGAGCAAGCGTGAATCAACCAATTATTCTTATCTCTTTCAAATAAAGCCCGGTGGTACCAGCCTGGAAGCACTGTATCGTGCCGAGGGACTATCGAGTCAGTATGGTTCGACTGGCTCAGTGTATTTTCAACTTAATCAATGGAATTGTTTTCTCTCCACTTATGATGGCACCTACCTCCGATCCTTTCTTAATGGCAAAAATGCGGGGATACTTGAACTTCTCGAAACTCCTCTAAAGGACAATGCCGATATCGGAATTGGAGGGTCTAGTGACGGCAGTAACCTTTTTAAAGGCTGGATTGATGAGATTCGATACTACTCTGAAGTATTAAGTTCGGAAGATGCAGTAATTGCATTTGGGGAAGGTTTTGGAGATCTAGGAGCCAGCCCAAAAATTGATGCACCAATGGTTAATCCAGAGGCAAATTCTACCGTTTTTGTTTCATTCGTTAAAAACAGCGGTGAACTTTCTACTGTATCCGGATTTACCACCAATGACTTGGAAGTCACTGGTGGTCAGGTTTCCGGATTTTCTGAATATAATGCAACTCATTACCGTTTCTACATTGCTGCCGACAAAAAGCCTCAACGGATTAAAATCCGCATACCAGCTGGAACTGCCAAGGACGACGATAATTTTTCTACTTCTTCTGGCTTTGCCCGGATTCAACATATCGAACCAGTAACCGCAGCAAAAAACCTTGTTGGCTGGTGGACTTTTGATCAGGAATCCAACCAATCCTGGGAAAGTAACAGCACGCCTCCCGCAAACGTTGATGCATGGACTCCCCTCACTTTGTCCCCCAAAGTTTGGTTGGATGCCTATGACTTGAGCAGCTTGGATAAAGGGACTGACCAAGGACAATTGGGTGAGCCAACAGACGGGGAATCCATTCAGTTTTGGGCAGACAAAAGCGGAAACGATCATCATGCCAAAAAAAGAGCTGGTACACCTTCTTACAGTGCGAGCGGTTTAAACTCAAAACCCACTATTTATCTTAACAGTGCTTCCCTGGCTTTAGAGAACTCCAGAGTACCCTTTGACAACTGGGAAGAATTTCATGTTTTTGCAGTGCTCTACCAAACTGCACAGAATCAATTCTCCAGCATATTAGGTAAAACCAATACCACCGGGTGGGCCAACAATAACAGCTATAACTTTTCGTGGTTTTTGAATATGCACAGGGCAGATAAAAATGGGCACAAAATTTGGGGACCAGCACTAAATACATCAACTGGTGGAAACAGTTACATGACTACATCCAATGAGGCAATCTGGACACACGACGGATTTTCGGGTGGTCCGAGTGTCCTATCGATTCGGTATTCATCTCTCGAGGAAGCTAATAATTTTAAGTTTATCGTAAACGGCCAAACAATTGGGCAATCAACTTTAACAGGTAGCATCAAGTCCACACCAACACTTGATTTCGTGATTGGGGGGAGATCAGACGGCACGGGGAACTGGAAAGGAAAAATATCTGAATTCATCCTTTTTGATAAGGTGTTAGATGACTCTATTGTTACCTCTTATCTAGATGACAAATGGGCACCAGTTGTCCCACTTTTTGACTCAAATCAATCCACATTTGTTTTCGAGGATCAGTCCGGAGGTGACCGACCCATGTTCTTTTACGGAGAGACTCAAAATAACCAGAATCTCTTTGGATCAACTCTGGGATTTGATGGCGGCTCCAATTTCGGGAAGATCGATTTGCTTGACCGCAATCAAAGCGCGATCGAATTAGCAGATGTAACCCTACCTAATCTGTTGCACGCTTGGTGGCCCTTCGATGGAGATTCTCAGGATTACTCAGGAAATGAAAGGCATGGTCAAATGGTCGGGAATGGGGCTTTTGGAATGGGCCGGTTTGATCAGGCATTAGATTTACAAAACGGAGGAATTTTCAGAGTACCTGAGGAAAAAGATCCTGGAATTTACGAGAACTTCCCACGCACCCTTTCTATGTGGGTCAAAACACTCGCACCTTCTGGAAATCTGGTAAAGTGGGGAATCTTGGAAAATGGAAAACATTGGAACTGGTCCATAACCAGTTCAAATGGAATGGATGGATGGATGAAGTTGGGTATCTATGGTGCCAATCAAATTGGAAAGCATTACATGGTATCTGATGGAAAATGGCGACACCTCGCGGTTTCGATGACCCCAATTGGAGAAAGTTCATTTTCACTGAACTTGTTTGTGGATGGCAGACAAGAAACCAAGTTTTTATCCACTATCAATAAAGATAATTTTGAGATTAATACGCAACCTTCAGACCTTGTTATTGGAGGTGGAGGATTTAGCGGCTGGATTGATGACTTCCGTATCTATTCGACTATGCTGAACAGCGGTGAGATCTCCATGATTTTGCAGGAAAAAACTAGCGACGACCTAGCCATTACCCGTGGGAACTACTCCCTTTCTGCCTGGATCAAGCCGACTGACCTTCCGGAAAGCAATCGATTCAACTTCGCGCATGCCCGTTTTTTCTGGAGAGACTGGGGGGGAGATGCCCGCATCGATACCTGGCCTCACGAAATGAGAAAAACAGGAATTCCTAAACTGGACCCAAGTAGTGATCTTTTGTCAGAACTCTTTGAGGAACCGGTCAGCTTTTATGCCCTAGCCGTGGATAACGATCCATCCACCGATGCTGGATGGAATACTGATTACATTGGATATGATGCAAATTCAATTTCCTACCCCTATGCTTTCTTTTCAGATACCAACCTAACCGACGGCCCCTGGCTTTTGGAAAATGAGAATGGAGGCACAGCTTACAGCCCCAATTTTCTATCCAGCCTTTCTGAAACGCCCAATTCCTATGCATCTTCATTTGGTACATCCTTTTATGATTATGGTACTCAACCCCGTGGATTTACGATCGCCCATGGATCTTTAGCCTTTGAACCAGGTGGCTCTTTTGGACCTGGCATTTTTTATCTTCGGGCAGGAGGCAGTGGCAGAAATACTTTTTGGCTAGATAAAAATCAGAACCTGACCTTTGACGAAGTGGATTCCGGGGAACGAATGATCAAGTCGGATGGTTCGAACGGGCACGAGAAAGTTTTATTCCTTGGCCATCAAATCCCCATTATTGCAACTCCGGGAATCGAAAATGACCGAGGCTTGGCAATCACTGGTAAAAGATCGATCAGCTCCTGGGAGCAGAATGGAGATGAGCCCATCTCATCTCTCTTCGAGTATTCGTTGAATCAAGGAGAGTGGAGCCATGTTGTGATGACCGTAAACCGGACTACCCATCAGCTATCCACATTTGTGAACGGTCGAATGGTGGCTACCTCCGCCTTGCAGGAAAACGAGCTCTCAGAACCGAGATTGGGAGACTGGTTTATTGGGGGACCAGGTCCTTTCAATAGCAACCAATACTTTGCCGGGCAAATCGATGACCTCCGAATGTACGACGATGCCCTAACGCCAGAAGAGATTTCCCTAATTTACAACGGGGGGGAGGGAGATATTGGATTGGTCGGAACGGTATCCGCACCCGTGGTCACCGATGAAGAGACCGTTACCTTTCGAATTAATTTCGAAAAATTTGAAGAAGAGATCGCAATTACTGGAATCACAGAAGCCGAGGTCAATGCAAGCCTAACCAACGGAGAGATTGTCGATGGGAGTTTAGTCTCTCTGGGTTCCGGAGTTTTTGAATTCAACGCAACCTTTACCTCCTACCAGCAAATGATTCTGGACTTACCCCGTGGGGCAGGCAGTTCCGATACGGAGGACACCTTGCGGGTCCTGCATAAAATATCTCGGGTTCCCGAAGTTCCCCTAAAAGAACATTTAGTCCATTGGTGGTGGCTGGATGAATCGATTGGCAAATCTGTTACCGACAGCATGGGCTCAAGCGATGGTACGATCCAGGGAGGTGCTTCATGGAC
>NZ_CAXLML010000054.1:0-2706 GCF_964187505.1 Candidatus Chordibacter forsetii | reverse complement strand
GAATGACTTTTCTTAAGTTGTCAGGAAGTTTGGTAATGCAATCTAGAAGCTTGGGGATTCTAGATTCATCCACTTCTTCATGAGCAACTTTGAGCTCGGCCTGGATGGATTCGGCAATGTCATGCCTGAACTTTTCCATCACTGTGGCCCGGTTTCCATTTTTGCGCCAATGGTTGTTAAGTAAAAATTGAGCGATGCTCATCAGCCAGGCCCGGAAGTTGGTGCCCAGTTCATAATCTTCAAGCTTTTCATAGGCTTTAACAAATGTGTCTTGAGCGAGATCTTCCGCATCGGCCAGATGGTAGACTCGGGCGGCGAGAAAGCCTCTTACTAGCAAGCCGTACTCAGAAACAATAAGACGATAGGCATCTTTGTTCCCGCTTAGTACTTGGGAAACAGTAGGGTTTGGGTCAAAACGTGGAGTATTGTTTTGCATACATCCTCCTTATGTTGCTTGGGGAGAGTTTCTTACAACTAGTATGGGAGCGAGATTCTCTTGTTCCATTTAATCATAAAACAACTGTTAGCTTTTCTTAAAAAGTGCCGGAAAAACTGACTTTAAATCCAAGGTGTCTTCCATTTGATGTTGTAGTTGGATCAGTCTGGGAAAAAGCTTTTGAGCTAACTGATCGCCCTTTGGGGAACCGACAAGATCGTTT
Source organism: Candidatus Chordibacter forsetii (assembly GCF_964187505.1). Taxonomy (NCBI): domain Bacteria; kingdom Pseudomonadati; phylum Verrucomicrobiota; class Opitutia; order Opitutales; family Candidatus Seribacteraceae; genus Candidatus Chordibacter; species Candidatus Chordibacter forsetii. The sequence continues at coordinate 2,047 of NZ_CAXLML010000054.1, read as the reverse complement.
ATTTCTAATGGGTCTTCAGTGAGGTCATAAATGCGATACGCTTTGGCTTTGGGGTATACAATCAATTTTTTGTTGTCCAGGGTGATTGACCTTTGTGCATCTAAGTACGCTCCATAAATTTCTTTATGTTTTGAGGAAAATTTTATCCCCTTTGCCAATGGTAAAAGGTTTTGAAATTGAACTTGTTTTGGTTTCTCGAAGTCGGCAATCGCTAAGGTGGTTGGCATGACATCCTGTAAATAAATGGGGTCGCGGATGACTCGGTCTTTGGGAATACCTGGCCCAGTAATTATAAAGGGCACTCTGGTGCTGTGCTCGTACAAGTTTTGTTTCCCAATTAGACCGTGATGTCCGACTGAGAGTCCATGGTCTGCGGTAAAGAAGATGTAGGTATTATCGGCTTGTCCGGATTTTTTTAAAGCTTTGAGGATTCGTCCAATTTGATCATCCATATGGGTGACGATGGAGAAATATTCTTTGCGATGTACTTTTACTGCTTCTTTGGTTCTTGGATAAGGAACTAAGTTTTCGTCACGAAGAGAAGGGGGGCAACTCATAGCCTGATTGTGAGGATAGGATGGGAGGAAGCTTTTGGGTACGCTTATTTTATCAAGTGGGTATTTATCCAAATATTCCTTGGGAGATTGCCTGGGGTCGTGCGGAGCATTGAAGGCAATGTAAGCAAAAAACGGCTCGGTGTGTTCCTTGGCAGAGTGAATGAATTGGATGGCATCATCAGCGGTAACTTCACTCCAATGTTTTCCACCTTCCCAAAAGCCGCCGTGTTTTGGATCATAGGGACTCCATGAATCCTCCCCATTTGCCTGGGGACGTTGGTAAGCGGACGGAACCGTCTTGGGCATGCCACCTCGCGGATTTTGTACAATGTCGAAACATTCGTTTATCTTGGCAGGTAGATGCCATTTACCAGTGAAGTAGGTTTTATAACCAGCCGATTTCATATATTTCGCCCAATATCTACCTTCTTTCTGTTCCTTATTTGCAGTCTTATGAGTTTTTTGAGCCCGCCAGATAAAAGCTCCGGTGTTTAACATATGACGACTGGCCACGCAGACAGCTCCGCTCCATGAACCCATATTGTAAGCCCGGTCAAAGAAAGCTCCCTCTTGAGCCAGTCGGTCAAGGTTAGGAGTCTTTACCTCGGTCAACCCAAGCATCCCTAGAGTTTCATAGCTTTGATCATCAGCAAAGAGAAACAAGATGTTTGGCTTTTTGTTTTGGGTTCCCCATGCAAAATGAAAGCAGGCAATTACGAAAAAGATATTTAAAAAAGTAGGCATGACTCAATTATCTTCTGCTCTGGGTTTCCAGGTCAAGACTTGAGGGAGTGAGTGAACGATTTAATGCTTAATAGATCAACGCATGTCCAAAAACTGCAAAGCAAGATTAACTTTGAGAATGTTATGTTCTAGCGGGTTTTATCCAAGGTCTTGTGTTTAATAAAGCGCCCATGCATTTGGGCGAGAACTTTTGGGTTCATTGAGGCTACATTTTCTTTCTCTAATGGATCTATGCTGAGGTTGTACAAAGCCCAGTCGGATGGTTTTTGGGGGATTTTTTTGGAGTAGCACACGATCTTCCAACTGCCATGCCGGACGGCACGGCGACGGTTGCCCTGCACCCAGTAAAAGTCCCGTTCCGGAGCTTTCGCACCACTTAGAATGTTGGGGGACTGATCAAAACCATCCCAGGAGAGTGAGTCGGTTCTTTGGAATCCAACCAACTGAGCAATTGTGGGAAACCAGTCCACGATGTGCATGGGGGTATCGATTCGTTGAGGTTTTATTTTTTTGGGCCATACCGCAAACCCAGGCACCTTGATACCTCCTTCATAGACATCTATTTTACTTCCTCTCATCGGAATGGGTTGGTTGAAGTCGGTAAGTTTTAGGTCGTCGGGGTAGGCGTTGCCCGGCCAATTGACTTGTGGACCGTTGTCGGATGAAAAGAGTATTAGGGTGTGGTCGTAGAGATTTTGACCTTTCAGGGTATCGATGACCCGACCGATGGCATGATCCAAATGATG
>NZ_CAXLML010000053.1:0-22246 GCF_964187505.1 Candidatus Chordibacter forsetii | reverse complement strand
AGTTCTGGGCTCCTTAAACCTGTAATATTGAGCAGCCCACATTTGATGCTGCCCTACACCGGTTGTGATGATCGCATCTCCCTTTGATTCCTTATACAATACATCAATAGCTTCCTGTGAGGTTATGTGTTCCCCTTTTTTATATTTGAATGGATAATCTTTTTTCCAGCCGGATAGGGTAGTCATCCAAGCGTCCAAGTCAGGCTTATCGAATCCATCCTCTTCGATTAATTCTGACATTCTCTCTAAAGCATGTTTGATATCAGATTTAATGGGAAAATGTGCATGAACATTTTTGCTGTGTTCAGATTGGTCTACATCAAAATGAATCACATATGCATCGGGGGCATATTTACTGACCAAGCCAGTTATGCGATCGTCAAATCGGGCTCCAGCACAAATTAACAAGTCGCTTTCACAAACAGCCCAATTCCCAGCAACGGTACCATGCATGCCATACCAATAAAGGGATTGTTCATGGTCTGGATCAAATGCACCTAAGCCCATGAGAGTATGTGTAACAGGTAAGCCAGTAAGTTCAGCAAATTGTCTTAATTGTTTTTGTGCTTCAGAGGAGATGACACCTCCACCGGTGTATAGCACCGGTTTTTTGGCTTTTGAAATTAGATTTAGAACTTCAGTAAGTTCTTCATCAGTAGCTTTAGGGCTGTCTAATTTGTAGCCCTCTAAAGTGCCAACTTCCGCAGGAAAAAAAGGTTCAAATACTTTCTGCTGAACATCTTTAGGGATGTCGATAACCACTGGGCCAGGGCGACCGCTTGTGGCCAAATAAAAAGCTTCCTTTACAACTCTTGGAAGATCCTCTGCGGTAAGAACCAAATAACTGTGCTTAACAATTGGCAGGGTCATACCAAAGAAATCAGTCTCTTGAAAAGCTGCCTTGCCAATAAATTGCTGATAGACTTGACCGGTTATGGCAACGAGGGGAATGCTATCCATAAAGGCATCGGCAATACAAGTTACTAAATTAGTAGCCCCAGGACCAGAGGTCGCCATGCATACACCCGCTTTGCCTGTAGCTCGGGCATATCCATGGGCCATAAATCCTCCACCTTGTTCCTGTCTTGGCAGGATAGTGCGAATTTTATCTGAACGAGTGAGCGATTGGTGGAGTTCCATGGATGCCCCACCAGGGTAGGCAAATATTGCTTCCACGCCTTCGCGTTCCAAAGCAGAAACAAGAACATCGGCTCCGTTCATGGCAGGTCCGTGCTCGCCGGCTTCATCAGGTTGAGGAGATTTTATGGATTGGGTACTCATGGTGCAGTTACTAAATATTAATTTTTTATTATGCCTTAGTTGCCTGGCTGATACAAGGTGAAAGCCCCAGTTTACAAGTATGTTTCCATGCCACTATTTTAAAGTGAATCTTGCCCAAGATGAAATTAAGCGCGAAAATGATTAAAAGTGAAAAACAAGAATGATAAACCAAGCTCCCAAAATTTACCTTGGAGTGCTTTAAAATCGCTGCTGGACGACGAATCAAAAGTGGTCCGGGAAGGATTGGAGAAGTTTCTGTTAAACAACCCCAAGGAAGGTCTCACATTTCTACTTAGCTTGGGAAAAGGAGAAGACCGCTATTTGGCCAAGCGTGCTCAAAACATGATCGAAAAGCTAGGCTGGATTGATGGGGCGGGAGATTTCCTTCTTTTCATTCGTTCTTTGCGTTACGAACTCGAAACAGGTTGGTTTTTACTGGACCGTTCGATTTATCCTGATTTAGAAACTTCAACCTATTCTTTTTTCTTGGATAAATTGGCAGATAGATGCCGCGAATTGATGCTCCAACCATCGAGCCCGCGAATGACTTGCGAGGTAATTAATCGTGTTCTTTTCCATGAATACGGATTCCGGGGAGCCCGCCAAAACTTTGAAAATCCTCAAAATAGCTTTCTTCATCAAGTTCTCGATCGGCGTGAGGGTTTACCCATTACTCTATGTTGCGTCTATATTCTGATTGCTCGTCGTATCGGCTTTGAACTCGATCCGATTGGTACACCCGGACGTTTTATGGTTGGTTGTTTTGCTGAGAAGCATCCATTCTACATCGATTGTTGGGCAGGTGGTCGTTTTTTAGAATTGGAACAAATGGAAGACAAATTGGGAGTTTTGCCTGATGAAGAATCCGGTGCAAACTTGTTGCCCGTAACTGTAGCAGATACTCTATCTAGAGCATGTCGGAATTTATGCCGTCATTATGCACAGGCCGAAGATGAAGCAAACTCAAGGTTATTTCTGTCTTTTGTTCAGGAATTTGAAAAAGTTCATCAAGAAGCATCCAATGCTTGAAGAGCCACTTTTTCTTGATCAACTTACCACTCTTCCTGCAAAGGGGGTGGGATTGGCTGTATTAGGCTATCCGATCAAACATTCTATCAGTCCCCAACTTCACGGAGCAGCCTTAGAGAAGTTATCGGAAAAAGAACCTGAGTTTAGGCACTGGAAATACCAAAAGATTGAGGTTCTACCAGATCTCTTACCCAAGGCCCTTCCCAGGCTTGCTGATTTGGGATACCGGGGCCTAAATCTTACTATTCCTCACAAGGTGGATGTTTTGCCTTTAATTGATGCTGTTGACCCTCAGGCCAAAATTATGGGCGCCGTTAATACTTTAAGTTGGGAAAATAATGGATGGAAGGGCTACAATACGGATGGAGTCGGACTTTCGCGTGCTGTATCTAATGCTTTTGGTAAAGACTTGAAAGATTTCAATGTCTTAGTTTTGGGAGCGGGTGGTGCATCTCGAGCCGCAGTTTCACAATGTCTTGTGGAGGGTTGTAAAAATTTAGCCATCTACAATCGCTCAACCGATCGGGCCAATCAATTATTGGAGATTTTAAAAACAAATGGTTTTTCGCAAGAAATTGTGATTTTAGATCATCCAGTCAATCCATTTGAAAATACCAATTCCGAAATACTTATTATTAACGCAACCTCTTTAGGGTTACAGACAAGTGATCTTTCACCCATAGACCTTAATGCTTTTCCTCAATCAGTTTGTGTTTACGACATGGTTTACAACCCGCCGGTGACCAAGCTGCTGAAACAGGCAAAAGAAAAACATTATTCCTGTTCCAATGGATTGGGGATGCTTGTCGGGCAGGCAGCTCGCTCGTTGGAGATCTGGACTGGCAGAGAGATTTCTGAGAATGCAATGAGGCAGGGGGCAAAGCTGGCTTTGTCTTAAAAATTCAGTCGGTATGGATAGTTTATTATTAGAACCCAATCTTTTTGTATGGCTTGGATTATTTGTTGGTGCCTGCTTAGGCAGCTTTTTAAATGTTGTTGTTTACCGGGCTCCCCGAGATCTTTCGGTTATTCGTCCGCCTTCTAGTTGCCCTTATTGTTCCGTTCGTATTCCATGGTCTCAAAACCTTCCTATCCTTGGTTGGCTTTTTTTGAAAGGGCGGGCGAAATGCTGTGGGAAGAAAATCTTGCTCAGGTATTTTTTGGTCGAGTTATTTACGGGGCTTATCTTTGCCTGGGCATGTTTTGTTTTTACTAAAAATCAAGACTTGGGAATGTTGCTTGCTTCCTGCAGTTTTGCCTGGTTGATGTTTGGAGTTGTTGCAGTGGATGCTGAGACCATGCTGATTCCTGATCGTTTTAGCCTGGGGGGAGCCTGTCTTGGTTTTGTCCTCTCCCTGTACTTTCCATCACTTCATGGCTTCATTCATCACCCCATGGGGATCGAAAAAATACTTGGAGCATTTCAATCTTTGCTTGGCATTTTAATTGGATCAGGCCTTTTGTACTGGATTGGAGCTTTAGCCGGTAGGGCTTTTGGAAGAGAGGCTCTTGGCGAGGGAGATGTTAAGCTGCTTGGTTGTGTGGGTGCTTTTTGTGGTTGGAAAGGGGCCGTATTCTCAATTTTTGGAGGAGCTGTGTTTGGATGTATTTTTTTATTCCTCCTCTTTCTTTTCCAAAAAATTAAACCTGCCCAATCTTGTGGACAGAATAACTTGGCATTTGGTAGGGAAATTCCTTTTGGACCATATTTAGCATTGGCGGGAATGGGGTATTTTTTCGGACTAAGAGAGTGGATTGATCCTTGGTTCAGTTGGATTCATGTACTTGGCTTTTAACTGGAGTCAAAAAAACATTATTTAATTCCTTCCTCTGTTCCCGCACATTTTTAAAATGAAGATTTTGGCGTTGAAGAAAGAGTGGAATCGCGACATTCATTGGGATAGACAGCATACCTACACCCCAAAAACCCTAATTTATGAAAAAACTGCTTGTTGCTAATCGTAGCGAGATAGCGGTACGAATCTTTCGTTCCGCCACGGAGTTAAACCTTAGAACTGTGGCAATCTATGCCGAAGAGGATAGGTTTGGTGTCCATCGTTTCAAGGCTGATGAAGCTTATTTAGTAGGAAAGGGCAAGGGGCCAGTTGCGGCTTACCTTGATATCGATTCGATCATAGCGTTGGCTAAGGATAAAGGAGTTGATATGATTCATCCGGGTTATGGGTTTCTGTCTGAAAATCCGAATTTTGCCCGAGCTTGTGACGAGGCTGGTATCACCTTTGTTGGTCCCAGACCTGAACTGATCGAGAGCATGGGGGACAAGGTTGCGGCTAAGAAAGCTGCAGATAAAGCTGGAGTGCCTACCTTACCAGCAACTCCCAAGGCAGTTTCCAGTCCGGCAGAGGCCTTAAAGTGGGGTAAGAAGATTGGTTTTCCTTTAATTATCAAAGCAGCTTTTGGTGGCGGTGGTAGAGGCATGCGTGTGGTTTTGGAAGAGAAGGATTTAAAGCCTATGCTGGAAGAAGCACAGGGTGAAGCTGAGCGGGCATTTGGAAACTCTGCTGTCTTTTTAGAGAGGTATGTTGCCAGAGCTAAACATTTGGAAGTGCAAATCCTTGGAGACCGAAAGGGGAATGTCGTTCATTTGCACGAGCGCGATTGTTCAGTCCAACGACGATATCAAAAAGTGGTCGAAGTGGCCCCTTCGATCGGTTTGCCTAAGGAGGTTGTAAAAGAGCTTTGCGATGCAGGTGTGAAATTGGCGGAAAAGATTGGATATGATAACGCCGGTACCGTCGAATTCCTTCTCGATCAAGATACCAATGAATGGTTCTTCATCGAGATGAACCCTCGTATTCAAGTCGAGCATACAGTGACCGAGCAAATAACTGGTATAGACATTGTACGTTCACAAATCCTCGTTGCCATGGATCAACCTTTGCATGGTAAACAGATTGGAATTCCTGCCCAGGAGGATATTCCCCGCAATGGATGTGCCGTGCAATGCCGTGTAACAACGGAAGATCCAGAAAAAGATTTTACTCCAGACTACGGCAAAATCCTAAGCTACCGTTCGTCTGCTGGATTTGGTGTTCGTTTGGACGGAGCGATGGGAGATACCGGATCGATTATCACCCCCTTTTATGATTCCTTGCTTGTAAAGATAACAACTTCTGGACCCAACCTGTCTCAAGCTTTGGATCGTATGCACCGAGCCTTAAGGGAGATGCGCATAAGAGGAGTAAAGACGAATATCCCCTTTCTTGAGAATGTTATATCGCACAAGGAATTTGTAGCTGGTCGTGCATCAACCAAAATGATTGATGTTACTCCAGAATTATTCCGTTTCAAAGCTCGGAGGGATAGGGCATCGAGGTTGCTTAATTATTTAGGAGAAATTGTGGTAAATGGTAACCCACAAGTTAAGGGCCGCGAGCGTTTGCAAAATCCTCTTCCTTTGATTGTGCCCGAACACGATCCAAAGCAATCTCCTCCCCGTGGCACCCGGGATCGATTACTTGCAGATGGAGCCGTTAAATTCTCCAAATGGCTTCGGGATCACAAACCTTTAATGGTTACCGACACTACCTTGCGGGATGCCCACCAATCTTTATTTGCCGCCCGCATGCGCACCTATGATATGTTGACGGTTGCGGATTTTATTTCCCGTCGTTTACCAGGTCTTTTCAGCTTGGAAATGTGGGGTGGGGCAACCTTTGATACCTGTATGCGCTTTTTGGGCGAGTCCCCCTATGAAAGGCTTAGGAAATTGCGCGAGCGCATCCCTAACATTCTTTTTCAAATGCTTTTGCGAGGGTCCAATGGTGTAGGTTATGCAAATTATCCAGACAATGTGGTCCGGGAATTTGTCATTCATTCATCCGAAGCAGGTATGGATGTATTCCGGATTTTTGATTCCTTGAACTACTTGCCCAACCTGAAGGTGGCAATGGAGACGGTTAGTGAGAAGACCAATTCTCTTTGTGAAGCAGCCCTTTGCTACACTGGAGATTTTACCAACCCCAACGAAGAAAAATATCAGCTTAATTACTATGTGGATTTGGCTAAAGAATTGGAGAAAATGGGGGCTCATATCATTGCCATTAAGGACATGGCTGGCTTGTGTCACCCCATTGCGGTTAACCGACTTGTCAAAGCCTTAAGAAATGAGGTTTCTCTGCCCGTACACTTTCATACACACGATTCGAGCGGCATTGCATCGGCATCCGTTCTTAAAGCTTCAGAAGCTGGGGTCGATGTGGTTGATCTGGCAGTCTCATCCATGTCCGGATGCACCAGTCAGCCGAACTTAAACTCCATCGCACATGCCTTGGGTAACGCTCCTCGGTCGACTGGATTGGATGTTGTTGCCTTGAATGAATTGTCCATTTACTGGGAGGCTGTTCGTCAATACTATGCACCATTTGATACCTCACCACCCTTTGGGAGTGCAGAGGTTTTTCACCACCAAATGCCTGGCGGGCAATACACAAATTTGCGCGAACAGGCGACTGCTCTTGGGTTGGGTAAACGATGGCCCGATGTCGTCAAAACATATCAGGAAGTCAATACACTGCTTGGTGATATTGTGAAAGTCACTCCCAGTAGCAAATGTGTGGGAGATCTGGCAATTTTCCTTATAACCAAGGGGGTTAAGCCGGAAGATATGGTGAATTTACCACCTGAAACTGGATTCCCAGAGTCAGTTATTGATTTGCTTTCAGGGAATTTGGGCCAGCCCATGGGGGGATGGCCTAAGGCTGTTCAAAAGGTTGTGCTTGGCAAACGAAAGCCAATGCGTGGGCGGCCAGGAGCATCTGCACCCAAAATTGATTTGAAGCAAGAGTTCACCGCATTGCAGAAGAAAATTGGTCGTAAGGCAACTGACGACGACTTGTTTTCCCATCTCATGTACCCAAAGGTCTTCCAGGATTATCTTGGTTTTCGCTCAAAATATGGGGATGTTTCAGTTTTGCCCACAACATCCTATTTTCATGGTTTGTCCATGGGAGAAGAAATTTCTATCGAAATTGAAGAAGGTAAAACTCTATTCATTAAATTGCTCAACGCAGGTGAGCCCGATGAGAAAGGAATCCGGTCTCTAACCTTTGAGTTGAACGGAAAAGCCCGGACCACTTTAGTTGAGGATAAATCTTTCAAGGGGGAAGCTAAAGTTCGTGAAAAAGCTGATCCTGCCAATCCTCTTCACATTGGGGCACCTATACCTGCAATGATTAGCAGCATTGCAACCAGCGTTGGCAAAAGTGTCAAGAAAGGGGATAAGATTGCCGTGCTTGAAGCGATGAAAATGCAAACAACTCTTTATGCCTCTGCTGATGGTTGCGTTGATGGAATTATGGTTCAGGTTGGAGATTCGGTGGAATCCAAAGATCTGATTGCCAAATTGCGTGTTTAAAATCTTAGCTTTTATAAGAATCTACTCAATGGAACCCACTATCCAAAAAGTAAAAAGACTTTACCTCTTATTTGTCTTTTTAACAGGATGTTCCGTTGCTGTTTGTCAGGATTTGATTATCCCTGAACCAGCTTTGCAAAGTGCGATTGCTCGCTCCTTGGGAGTACGGGAACAGGACTTGTCAAAATCTTTGGTTGAAAAGAGTTTAACAAGGCTACAGGCAAATGATTTGGGTATTCGGGACTTGTCAGGACTAGAGTATGCAAAAAATTTGGAATCATTAGTAGTTCGGGATAATTTGATCGATGATCTTTCGCCTATTCAGAAACTTTCCAAGCTCAATAACCTTGATCTATCGGGTAACCGCTTGAAGGACTTGTCTAGCTTGGTTGCCTATCCTAATTTATCGGTGTCAGGTGCCCAGTCCACCGTTGATCATTCAGCTTTAAGAATTCTTAATCTTTCGAGAAATCGTTTGCTTGGATTATCAGGAATTGAACATTTCCGTTCGCTAGCCCAGTTGGATGTTTCTGAAAACTCCCTCATCGATTTGGAGGGCGTAGGCAAACTTAATGAGTTGGTTAATCTTTATGCTCAGGGAAATCAGCTCGGAAGGATCGAGTCTTTTGTCGATAAAAACCGAAACAAGGAGTTTGATCCAGACGAATCCTTCTCAGATTCAAGCGGTAATGGGAAAAGAGATGTTGATCCTCTAGTCGAGCTCAAAGATTTACCAAATTTATCAGCTTTGCACCTTTACAATAATCGTATCCAGTCAGTCAAAGAATTGAACAACCTTCCCAAACTTCGATCGCTGCTTTTAGCCGGTAATTTAATTATTTCCCCTCTTTCTTTGTCCCAGTTCGAATCCTTGAATATTCTTTCATTGGGAAATAATAGGATTCACGATTTAACAGGCTTGGAGAAATTGCAAAGCTTGGAACGCCTAGATCTCTCTGAGAATCAGATTTGTGACCTAAGGTTGTTGAGGGATTTAAAAAATCTTACAGTGCTTGATCTAAATTCAAATATGTTAACTAAGTTAGATGATTTATCTGGTCTCATAAAGATCGAGACATTGGGAGTTTCTCGTAATCTAATTTTTGATCCTTCACCGGTTTTATCCCTTCCTAAACTTCGTCGGCTTACCTTAAGTTTTAATCAAACTTCTCTTGAACAGACCAAAATTAAAGATTTGTTAAGTCAGTGCGAAGCCAGAGGGGTATATATCAACAAAAGGAACCAAATGGAGTTCAGACCGCAGGCTCAAAGTTTGGTTCGTTCATTGATTGGACATGCTAAATCCAACGAACGACTTGGGGAATACCTGCGCAAGCATGGTTATTCAAGGTTGATTGACTTCTTCCTAAATCAGCAATTGGAACCTGAAGAGGTGGATAAGGCAATGGTTGCATGGGAGCATGCCCTTAAGTTTGATAAGCTTTTGATTTCCACACCATTTCCAGGGAAATAAGCTAATTAAGTTGCTAACTCACTTACACTTAGCGATCGAAATAAAGTAGGGCAGCCAAAATAATCGATATAACAAACCCTACTAAATAGATAAGTTTGATCGTAAACTTATGAAATGCATGAGAGCGAATCAAATGATCCATTGTCTTACGGTATTCACGTTTTAAACGCTTCTTAAAACTTTTAGTTTGTTCGGGCAAAACAAGAAATGTTGTTAAAGGGGCAATACTCCAAGATATTAAAAAAAAGATCATTTATCAAGCGCAGACTCGGTACTGACCTTCCGTTCTTTACAGGCTCCTCATCCTTGCCTAAAAGTTTTCTTAGATGGCAAATAATCAACGAACCATTCGTCAAGAAAGAGCGATTCGTGGAAAATCTCTTCACACCGGCGAAGAAGTCTCCTTAACCCTAAAGCCGGCCCTTCCGGACTCAGGCTTTTTGTTTCGCAGGACGGATCTATATGGCAAGCCCGAGATTAGGCCGACTTGTGAAAACATCTCTGACTTAGTCCGTAGTACGACAATTACAAATGGAAATGCCAAGGTTCATACCATAGAACATGTTCTGAGTGCCCTAGTAGGTTGTGGCATCGATAACGCAGAAATTGAATTGGATGCCAGTGAGCCTCCAATTATGGACGGATCATCCAGGCCATTCGTGAATTTGATTATGGAAGCCGAACCTGTTGAACAGGAGGCAGAAAGAAAATTTATTGAAATTACTGAACCCGTGTCGGTAACATCGGGAAACCGTTCAATCATCGCATTACCTTATGATGGTTTTCGGGTCACTTGTACCTCTGCTGATGATCGTGGAATTCATGTGCAACATCTCTCCATTGATTTGGACGCCGAGTCCTACGTCGCTCAGATTGCTCCCGCCCGAACTTTTACCATTTATGAGGAAATCGAAGAGTTACTAAAAATGGGAAAAATCCAGGGAGGTAGCTTAGACAGTGCCATCGTAATCAAAGGAGACAAAGTACTATCTAAAGAGCCTTTACGTTTTGATGATGAATTTGTCCGCCATAAAATACTTGATATTGTGGGCGACTTCTCCCTTTTGGGTAAAAGATTAAAAGCACATATTATTGCGGTTCGTCCTGGTCACTCCCTGAACTCTGAATTGGTTGCTAAAATTATCGAAACCTCTGCGGGTAAAAAAGGTAAGACCTCAGTGGGTTCTGCTCCTCGTAAATCAATTGTTCTACCCGAGGAAACTGAATTGGATGTGAGGCGTGTTCTTGATGTATTGCCTCATCGTTTTCCATTCGTGCTGATTGACCGAGTGGTTGCAATCGATGGGGATAAGTCCCTAACTGCCCTGAAAAATGTTTCTGTCAATGAACCTTTTTTTCCAGGCCATTTTCCTGGGCACCCGGTGATGCCCGGTGTGCTCCAATTAGAAGCTATGGCACAGGCAGCGGGGATTTTACTTTTGAGAAAAAGTTCTTCCGAGGGGAAAGTGGCATTCTTTATGAGTGCAGATAAGGTTAAGTTTCGAAAGCCGGTAGTTCCAGGCGATCAACTCATTATTGTGGCAAATCTTGATAAAATTAGAGGAAATAAAATAGCCACAGCCAAAGTTGAGTGTAAGGTCGGGGATCAAGTTGTTTCTTCCGCGAGTCTGATGTTTTCCATAGTAGATGCCACAGAATAGCCCTAGCTTTATTTTTCGTGCCTGTTAACATTCATCCACAATCAATTGTCGAGCCTTCTGCTCAACTTGGTGAAAATGTAGAAGTTGGTCCATTTTGCTTTATCGGAGGTCAGGCAATTATTGGTGATAACAGCCGAATCCTTCACCATGCGAGTGTCGAAGGAAAAGTGACTCTTGGGCGTGAAAATATTATTTTCCCATATGCTCTTATTGGTGGCCTTACCCATGACCTTAAATACGAGGGCGGACAACCTGGTTTAACCATTGGAGATGGAAATGTTTTTCGTGAGTATGTCACTGCTCATGTGGCTACAAAACCCGATGATTTTACGACCATTGGGTCGAATAATGTATTTCTTGCCTATGCTCATGTTGCCCATGATTGTCAGATTGGTGATCATCTTGTAATGAGTAGTCATTCGGCCTTAGGCGGACATGTTGAGGTGGGTAACCATGTTAACATAGGGTGGGGTGCTGGGGTTCATCAATTCTGCCGATTAGGTAGGCATTGTATGGTGTCTGCCTGTTCGAAACTTGTACAGGATGTTCCTCCTTTCATGCTTGCGGATGGCTCTCCTGCCGAAGTTCGTTCGATCAATAAAGTGGGTTTGGAAAGAGCGGATTTTAACTCATCTGAGATCGAATTAATTCGTTCTGCATTTAAAATATTTTATCGAAAAGATTTAAACCGGTCTCAGGCTTTGAAATATTTGGAAGAAAACTTTTCTATCGAAAAAGAACCGGTCCTTGAAGAATTATTAAGTTTTACCAAATCCAGTGCGCGAGGAATGGCATAAGATGGTTTTTTAAAAGTTTATTCCTGTGGGCTTAGCGATAAAAAATAATCCCAAGAGTAGATTCCCGAGGAATGGCCATCACTAAAAATAAGTCGTAAGGCATAATTACCGACCTTTTCAAAACTGTTAATTTTAACCTCTGGGTAATTGTTTTGGGAACTTCCACCCGAGCTTCTTCCAAAAATATCGGTTTCTCCAGATTGTTCAGCACTTGGAGAATTTGTCCGGAGAGTGGAAGAATCTAAGAAAACTTCTTTTCCATCCGTCCAACGCAAAGCGAGAAAATCTCCAACCAATTCAATTTTTTCAGGGCTATCGATCACGATAGTTTTAAATAAAAGAATCCAGGCTATTTTTAGAAGCGGGCGGCTCGGATGGTGGGTTTCCTCCACCATAATACGGATCTAATATTTCGTTTTGGAATGATCTACCAGGGTCGTCACTGGCACGGGCAGCACGGTCAAAATCCTCCATTTCACGTCGGATCATTTCTTCTTGAAGATCTTGGTCTTCTAACTTGCTGTCCAAACTTCTTTCATCCCAGTATTTATCATTATGTACCTGAGTGGGATTAGGTTTTTCTGGTAAGTTGTCTGATTCCACAACTCTCCAATCTGGCTCCCTTGAACAGTCAATTCCGGTATCATCCACATTGTCCACGCTTGGTATCGGATCACCAGGTTTTTCACAATGATCATCCATCGGTTTTGCATTGGCTTGATCTTTTAAAAATCCACCAAGGTCGAGGTCATCTTCAGACTTGGTCACCTTGACTGATGATTCGTTACCAGTTTTAGGTACCTCCGCTGGTTGCTGGTTGGGTTTTTCGAGGTTAATTTCGCGAAACTTTTGATCGATTGATGGGGAAATGCCTTCAGTTGAATTTGCTTCCATCCTTTTAACCTATGCCCAGAGTAAAATACATGGCAAATTTAAACTATGACGGCAGAGCACTTACTTTTATCTGACCTTTTTGATTGCGAACATTCATTCGTTTATTCATTTTAGTAATCATGCCTAGAGAAACGGTTATTTTAGAATGCACTGAAGCGCGCAAGGAAGGAAAACCACCTTCCCGTTATTTGAGCTCTCGTAACAAGAAATTGCAAACCGAGGCTGTGGAGAAGAAAAAGTATAATCCTTTTCTTCGTCGTCGTACTGTACATCGGGAAATTAAGAAGACCTAAACTTACGCCTAGGCGATTAGTTTTACATTTCGGAGTATTGTTTTACTCCTCTTAACCTTCTATCAGTTGTACTACTTTAGCTGCGACTTCGTTTAATTGTTTGCTGGATAGATTGTCAGGGTTTGTGACCACAACTGGGGTTCCATGATCTCCCCCAAGGCGAACTTCTTCATGCAGAGGAATTTCCCCAAGGAAAGGGCATTGTAGAGCTTGAGAGGTAGATGCACCTCCCCCTTGTCCAAACAAATAATTCCTTTTGCCAGTTTCTTCGTCTTGTAAAAAACTCATGTTTTCAATGACTCCGAGTATGGGTACATTGACTTTTTCAAACATTCGGGCTCCACGCCTTGCCACATCAACGGCAGCTTTTTGAGGGGTAGTAATAATCAAAACACCATCTAAGGGAAGTATTTGTGCAAGAGAAAGTTGTGCGTCTCCTGTGCCGGGAGGCAAATCAATCAATAAATAATCAAGCTCACCCCAAACCACATTATGAGCAAATTGTTGGATAGTTTTCATGATCATTGGTCCGCGCCAGACAACCGGGCTTTCCTCGTCAATAAGTAATCCCATCGATATATTTTTAACGCCGTAGCTTTCAACGGGAGCCAGGGTGTTTTCAGCCACAATTTCCGGCTTTTCTGAAATTCCCATTAACAAGGGAACAGATGGTCCATATAGATCGCAATCCATGAGACCCACCTTGTAAGGCTCTCCGTTTTGAGATTTCATTCTCGCAAGCGAGCAAGCAAGGTTTACGGATAAAGTCGATTTTCCAACGCCACCTTTTCCACTGGCCACTGCAATAATGTGTTTAACACCTTTTAAATTCTCGCTTTCTGCTTGAGTCGTTCCCCCTGAATTTTTTGGCTGGTTTTTTACCCGCACCAAGACTTCTGCTTTTTCAATAGTTGGATTTGCCAAAAGGGCCTTTTCAACTTCTTCTTTGATGGTTTTTGGAAGGGTGGAATCTGCAGTTGATAACTCTAAAACAACTTTGGCAGTGGAATTTTCCAGTTCAGCATCTTGAACGAGTCCAAAGGAAACAAGATCTCGGCTAAATCCAGGATAATTAACGGTTTTGAGTATGTCTAAAATTGCTTCGTTGTTCATAATGAAAAGATGATATCAAGATAGTTGAATGCTTCATCGGCAAGGACAAAACGAGTAATTTGAGACTAGAACGAACGAATTTTAAAGTACCTTGGGTAAATCAGTTTTTTTTCTTTCTGCTTTGTTTTTGCTTGATGAGAAGTGAGGGGTGCTAAAGTTTGTTTTTATGAGTGTGGCAAAGGTTTTATTTCCCAGGCGGTTATTGATAACGCTTGGCTTTTTTTCATGTTTTGTTCTTGGACTTTTGGTTACTTCCAAGGCCAATGAACCTGCGATTATTCTCGGGCCAATTGAGGGCGAGTTAGCCAAAAAGCAAATCCCATTAGATTTAGGAAGAACTCCAAAGGTGTTAATTCCCCTGATCAGTAAGCCAATCTTTGTGCATGGAGGGCTCCGTTTGGCATCTGAAAAAGAAAGTCGTTATTCAGTCACCTTCGGTTCTGCTGGTAATAATGACATTCAAGTTTCCATTACTCAGGGGAATCCGAAGACTCCCTTTGCCAGTTTTGTGGTTTCCGATTCCACCATTGAAGGATCTATATCCTTAGCATGCGACCGTATGGTCCAGGAGATTCTTGGCATTCCCGGCTTCTTTTCGGGCAGGCTGGCTTTTTTGTCAGATCTTTCTGGATCAAAAGAAATTTGGGCTTCGGATTCAATGATGACCTATTCAAAACCTCAAACCTCATTCGGTAAAATGACTTTCAATCCCAGTTGGAATAAGGATGGGACAGGGTTGTTTTTCACCAGTAATCGGAAGGTATTTAATAATATTTACCACTTGGACTTAGCCAGTCGTCGCGTTGCTACCGTTGCTAATTATAAAGGAAGTAATCTTCGTGCCGTGCAAAACCCGAGAACTGCTCAAACTGCTTTGATTTTATCCACTTCGGGTAATCCGGAATTATGGATGGCCAACACTCCTTATGAACGACCCCGTAGAATTACTAAAAATAAGAGCAACGAATCAGGACCTTGCTGGTCTCCAGATGGCCGTCGTTTAATTTTAACCTCTGATACGCGAGGCAAACCTCAATTATACGAGGTTTCTTTGTCTACTGGTGTATTGTCCAGGATTCCCACAAATGTTAGTTCCCACTGTGTTGAAGCTGCTTGGAATCCTGTGGATCCCTCTCGCATTGCTTTTACCGCAGCAGTGGGAGGAGGATTTCAGGTGTTTGAATATAACTTTGCTGATCGAGCAAGCCGTATGATTACTCGAGGAAACGATCATGCGATGCAACCATGCTGGGCCAACGATGGCAGACACATCTTTTTCACTAGTCGTTCATCTGGTGGGGCAACACAGATCAAGGTAGTGGATACTGAATTTGAAGAAGCCAAGCCCATTGCTTTGCATAACAAAAATTTTGGTAATTGTTCGCAACCATCCTTCCTTTATTCCCGTTAACTTAATCTCATTTAAGTAAACATGAAGATTTTGCTCTTAGGGGATATTGTCGGACGCCCAGGGCGAAATTTTCTGACTGCTCATCTTTGTGGCTTTGTTGAGAAGAACCATATCGACTTGGTTTTGGCTAATGGCGAAAATGCTTCTGGTGGGGCAGGCATTACTGCAAAGAATGCTTTAGAGATTAGCAAAGCTGGGGTAAGCGGAATTACTCTTGGGGATCATGTCTGGGATCAAAAGAATTTTAACAATGAGATCGACGGATTGGAATATGTCTGCCGACCTGCAAATCTCCCGAACACAAATCCAGGGCGGGATCGATTAATTCTTGATGCCAATGGCACTAAGCTAGGATTGTTCACTGTATTGGGACGTACTTTTATGGGACCCAAGGTGGATTGTCCCTTTGCTACTGCCGACCGCATTGTCTCTAAGTTGCAAAACTCATGTGACCTTATTTTTGCTGAGATTCATGCAGAGACCACTTCGGAAAAGGAAGCGATGGGCTGGCACCTCGATGGCCGGGTGACAATGATTTATGGTACCCATACTCATGTGCCTACTGCTGACTTACGTATCCTTCGGTCTGGCTCTGCCTATCAGACTGATTTGGGAATGACGGGTCCCCGCGAATCAGTCCTTGGAAGAGACATTGATGCCTGCTTGGGCCGTTTTGTCGATGGGATGCCCCGCAGGTGCCCAGTAGCAGATGGAGATGTCGGCATGCAGGGCTGCCTGCTAGAAGTGAATCAGCAAACAGGTCTTCCTGAATCTGTGGAATTGGTTAATTGGCGGGAAACCGATTTAAATAGCTAAAATAAAATCGGCTCAATCCTGCGTTGCAGGACTTAGTTGTATTCCTTCATAAAAGCGACCACATCGGCCACATCCTGAGTAGTAAGACCGAGTTGCTCCGCAGAGAGCATTAGAGAGCGCTTCATCCTACTAGACTTTTTCACCTTGGCCCGGGGAATCAATTGACTGAGCCCTCCCTGGGAGAGGACAATGGCTGGATCCCCATAAGCTTCTGTGATCCCGTGGATAATATTGCCATCCTTAAGCTCATATTCCGTTCCCCCAAACCCATGGGCAATCCCTTGGGATGGATTAATAATGGCATGGATGACGGCACTCTTTGATTGCTTCGCTGCCCAACCTTCCAACCTTGGTCCAAAGTTTACACCCACACCGTTAACTTCATGGCACATCGCACACCTCATGATTGTAGTTTTACCCTGATGGGGATCTCCCTTTAGTTTCATCACATCTCCTACCTTGAGGTTGGATTTGCCCGTAGGCTCAGGCGTGCTGATGGGCACAAGTGCGACGGCCTCGGCATCAAAGATTCCTGCCTCCTTAAGCTTTGTGTTTACGTCATACTTACCCCAGTCGGTTAATCCCTGGCGTACCATCCACTCCACGATCACGTCGTTGAGCTCCTCTTCCTGAATGGTATTTCCCAATTCAAGCAGGGCGTCCGGTGCGTCCGAATGGTTGATAAAGGCGATTGATTCAATGGCAAACTTTCGTTGTTCGATAGAAAGCTCGGCATTTTGCACCCTTTCTTTGAGGGAAGGAATGGCCTTATGGGTTCCAAGTCTCCAAGTGATACGGGCGAAAGCATTGCTCCACTTGGGCGATTTTTGAAAACCCAACTTATTTTTCAAATGTTCCCATACCTGGCTCTCTTTTCCGTGAGCTCCTAAACCGATGGCTTCAACATAGTTCTTATCCTGACCATCAAATTGATTGGCGATGTCAAGGAAAGTATCCTTGGATTGATCAAAGGATAAAGAGCGTAGGGACAGGGCAACATCGCGACGTATCCCCGCATCCTCATCGGAGGCGAGTTTGGATGCATAATCGGACATATCAAACCCCATACGGCGGAGGCTGCGATAAGCAACCAAGCGGTGGTTTCTGTTCTTGGAATTAAGCAATTCCACGGTTTTCTTTTTTCCCTTTTCGCCCAGATGGGGGAGCAACCAAATTGCCCGTGCCGCAAGGTAAGAGTTTTTGTCCTGTAAAAGTTCTTCCACTTTAGGCAGGGCAGAATCTCCGAAGTTTTTGAGTGCCTGAAATCCGAGGTAACGAACTGCTGGGTTCGGGCTTTTTAAAGCATTAAGTGAACCGTCTACTGATTTCAAATCCAGAGAGGGAATATCCGATTTAAAGCCTTTGGGAGCAATGCGGTAAATTGCACCCGATGCCGATTCATCGCGAGTGGAATGTCCTCCAGTTCCAGGATCGTACCAATCCGCCACATAGATCGCTCCATCCGGGCCAATATCTAGGTCGGCTGGACGGAAGTGAATTCTTTTCTCCGCCTCCTCTTCCGATTCATTATTTAAATCTTTCGGGGTTGGTGTCGTACTCACAAAATCAAACCGGTCCAAAGAGTAGGTCGCTCCAATTGGTTTTGGGTGATACCCAAAAATCACATTACGGGATGCTTCGCAGGAGAGAAAAGTACCTTCCCATTTTTTCCCAAGGGCACCATTTTCATAAAAGGCTACACCGGTTGGACCACCAGCCCCATACACGTCTCCGGTATCAAATGTACCCGGGTTGTCTTGTCTCCAGTGGGCCCGCTGAATCGCTTGTCCTGAGCGCTTAGCCGCTTGCCACTTGTGTTGCCCATCCAGTGAGTAATATCCTGCCGAACCATACTCCAGGACATAGGAATTTCGACAACTGCTGTAATCATCATTATCACTTTGAAAAAGATCTCCCATCGAGCTGACCACCTGTTCATAGCTGTTGCGGTAGCCATGTCCGATAATTTCCGCATCAGTACCGTCTGGATTCATCCGAACACTAAACCCAGCACTCCATACATAGCCATCATCACTCTTTGCTCCTTTTAATTCATGGGTTGGGGTGTAGAAATATTCTTCGCTGGCACCACCTCGGTAATTGGTATTCATCCGGAAGGTCTTGCCTGAATTATCCGTAAATATCGCTCCACAGTTTCCGCTATTAAAATACCATTTCCCATCAGGACCGGAGGTTACTGAATGCAGAGAGTGGTCATGCTGTCTGCCGTTGAAACCAGTAAGAAGGATGTCTTTTTTGTCGATTTCGGGGTCAAATTCGAGGTTCCGGTCCACATCGGTAAGAACCACAATGTTGGGCGGTTGGGAAATTACGACTTGGTTGTCAAACACCGCAATGCCAAGGGGGGATTCGAGATACGGATCCTGCCAGAATACTTTGGACTGATCAGCGGATCCATCGCCATTGGTGTCGATCAAAACCACGATGCGGTCGCCTGCCTCCCGTCGGATTCCCAATTTTTCACGATAATTTACGCCCTCCGCAATCCAGATTCTCCCCTTTGGATCGATCGCCATGTTGGTGGGGTTGTAAAACATTGGACTTTTTGCCCACAGGGAGATTTCCAGGTTTTCATCTAAAGTGAACTTGCTTAGATCAACCGCTTGAGCTTTAGATTTTGGTGGCCAATTCCAGGTTGATTTTTTGGCATTCAGGTGGGTTAATCCCGAAATTAGGAACAAAAGAGTCAAAGTTGATAATAAAACACGCATCTCATCCTCTTTATCGAAGATGCATGTGGTTGCAAAGGGTGTTCTTTGCCGATCCTCAAACTTTTTGAGGGTGGACGGAGTCTTTACTGGACCTGCTGCAAGCGTTGGCTCAATTGCTCGCGGGCTTTCCTTACATTTTCTGCATAGTCGGGGTTGTCGATCAGGTTGGTATACTGCCCGGGGTCTTTCACCATGTCGTAAAAGACTTCTCCTTGGTCACCATAGTTCATGTAGGTCCAATTTGTGGCCCGGATTGCACATCCCTTGTTTTTCACATGTTTTTTTCTGTTGTGTAGGGAAAGGGCGGTATCTCTAACTTGAGTGTTGGGCTTTTCCAGAATGGGCAGCAAGCTTTTGCCGACAATTTCTTTTGGTTGGGATAGGCCCAGAAGGTCGAGACAAGTGGGGTAAAAATCAACTAGTTCAGCCAGCGAGTTGGTACGACCTGGTTTCAATCCGGGAGTCCGGATCATGAAGGGAACCCGAGTGACTTCCTCATGTAGATTTCCTTTTTGCCAGAATCCATGCTCACCCAAATGGTAGCCATGATCGGTGGTGAAGACGATAGCAGTCGAGTCAGTCAGTCCCTGTCTGTCTAGTTCATCGAGCACTTTACCCAGTTGTTCGTCCATGAAGGTGACCGAGGCATAGTAAGCCTGCCACATTCCTCGGCGTCCATTCTCCGTCTTATTTAGCAGTTCTCCATTTTGGATGCCATAAGCGGCACGCGGGATATCATCGAGGTCGCCCTCAATGAGGGGAGGGACCTTCATCTTTTCCAATGGGTACATGTCAAAAAACTTTTTTGGTGCTACCATGGGGTAGTGCGGACGGAAAAATCCTACCCCCATAAAAAAGGGCTTACCTGCCTCTTTTCTTTCCTTAATCAATTGAACAGCTTTCTCTGCAACTAGGTAGTCTGCCTGATCTGAGCCATCTGAAATATCCGCCTCCACAGCGGCCCAGTATCTTTCTTTAGTACCAATTCCTTGCCTGCCCTCCATTTTTTTGGTGACGGTTCCTCGGTTTATTTGGCGGTAAAGTCCGGGAGTGTAGGTTTCGGTAGACTTGGTATTATGGAACTCCGTCCAGCACTCGGGTACATCCAGACCGCTGTCCCCATTGCGGGGGGAGTTGGGCACTCCCATATGAAAAATTTTACCTACACGCGATGTGTGCATACCGAATTTTTGCAGGTGTTCTCCCAATGTGATCGGCTTGTTCTTTGAGCCAGGGTAAGTGCTTCGCATCATCGATGGTCTGGATGGGTAGCAGAGGAGTCCCTGACAGTAAGCCCGGTCAAAGACCATGCTTTGGGCGGCTAACCGATCGAGGTTGGGGGTCTTGCAAATCTGATCCCCATAGGCGGGCAGGGCGCTTGCCTTTAAATCGTCCGACATAACCAGAAGGATGTTCTTAATCTTTTCGTAGGCTTGGGCATGGACGATGGACGCGGTTAGCCAAGTTGAGATAAACAAAAGATAGAAGAAGTTTATCATTTATGAGCGTTGCTGGAGGTCGTAATGACTAGTTGCTTTCCGTACGGAAAAGTGTTTTCCAAAAGCCAATAAAAACGAGCAGGATACCGAAGGCACCGATTCCGACTGCTATCCAAAATTCTGAGTTTTTTGTGTAATCATTCAGCTCGTAATAACCAATATAGGCGGACACAAGTCCAAAGGTAATTGGATAACCAAAGAAAACGAGTGAAAGAAAAGATCTCCGAAAAACAAAAAATCCGCCCAGGCAAAAAGATACCGCAAGGATAGGTACAATTTGCGGTCCTATCATCAAAAAGGATCCAGCCATCAGGGTAATGGTAAGAAGCGAGACTAAGATACTTTTGATGATTCTGAATGGTGCTGTACCGAGATTGGTTGGGGATATTCTATTTCGCTTAGATCTGTTCTCCATAAAAATGAAAAGGGAAACCACGATCATCGCGGCTAAAAAAATGAGAATAGTATTTATGGTCATAGGAATTAATTTGCACGGTTTCGATCGATGTTACTGGGCTTTCCGCTAACCTCATGGTGGGTCGCAATCAGAATAGGTTTTCCTTCTGCCCGCTTTACCTCAATGGAAAGAAACCCGCCCTGAACCTTTAGGAAGGTGTGCTCAGGTAAACGGTTTCCATCCCTCCAACCCCCAGCGTGTTCGTCCGATGCGGAACCGCAGGAAAATTCCTTTAACCCAGTTTTACGATCGACGGAAATATATTGCCAATGACGGTCTCCGCAGACCACAAAGGTATTTTTATGAGAGGCGATAAAATCTCTTATCTCATTACCTTCTTGGGTAAACCCTTTGTTTGCATGATTATCATTTTTGGATGATCGGTCCGGACCAACCACCGGGGTGGGGGAGATGAGTACACGAAAGGTGGCATCCGATTCTTCAAAGGTACGGAAAAACCACTCCTTTTGTTTCTTTCCCCAGATCGTTTTCTCGGGTCCGTCTGGCTGATTGTTGGGGCTACGGTAGTCCCGGCCTTCCACCATCCAGATTTGCAAGTCCTTACCCCAGCGCACGGATCGGTAGTTGTCTTTACGGACAGGGAATTGTTCCCGGAATAAATTCTTTCCCTGTTCCCAGGTTAAATCGATAAAATCCACCCCGGGCCATGAATCGTTGCAGGTTGTATCATGGTCATCTTTCATGAAGTAGCTCGCCACCTGTGTGTGAAAATTGGCTAGGTGGGGCAGGCCATAAAGCCGGTTCCATTTGAACCTGGCCAGTTCCCGGTTGGTCGCCCAGGGCATGGGCTTGTCGTAGTACTCAATATCTCCGGTATGGATAAAAAAGTCCGGGTCCAGATTGAGCATATTTGGATAGATTTTATGCCCTTTGGGAGTATCCCTTCTCGGGTAGTCCTGGCAGGAAGTAACCACAAATTTAATGGGGGCAATCATCTCATGAGCAGGTGCTGTACGGAATTTTCCTCGTATAGTTTGCCCAGCTTTTCCTTTTGCCGAACAGCTTTCGACCTGAACCTCGTAGGTTTGCCCGGGAAGAAGGTCTCCGATTTCCACTTTGCGGGTGAAGTCACGGTCCTCGTCCACCGGTAACCACTCTGTCCTCTTCGCCTCCACTCCCTGGCTCTGCCAAGAGATGCGTACACTTCCGGCAATGCCAGGGACGGCACCCTCCATAACGGCGAGGCTTTTTCCTTCAGGGATTTGCTGGGCGTGCTTGGGGACCTTGCGGAATTTTTCGCCATCTACAAGGGGGGTGGAATGCCTGGTCAGTCGCGTCCAAATAATGGCCGAGTCCTGAGTGACCTCTCCGATCTTTAAACCATTGGCAAAAAAAGTCTCCGCCCACAACGGAAGAGAAAACCCACATAGAAAGAGCAGAAGTCCTTTTTT
>NZ_CAXLML010000052.1:0-4785 GCF_964187505.1 Candidatus Chordibacter forsetii | reverse complement strand
CGATTTCCAGTAATTTCACGGCAAAGTTCTAAGACATTGTCTGGTGCCTTGACCAAGTCAAAGTCCTTCTTTTGCTTGCCACAAAGTTCGGCTAATTCGCGCTGGGCTGCAATGATTTCCTGAATGGATTCATGAGCAAACTCGAGGGCTTCGACAAAACGATCTTCAGGGATTTGATCAGCCGAACCTTCGATCATCATCATTTCCTTTTCACTTCCGACATAAATCAGATCGAGTGCGGAATCGTACATTTGTTCGTTGGTTGGATTGACCACGAATTCGCCGTCAATTTGTCCCAAGCGTACACATCCAATTGGTCCATTCCATGGAATATCAGAAATCATAAGGGCGGCGGAAGCACCATTAACCATCAATACATCGCCTTCGTTTTCCATGTCGGTCGAAAGAAGGTAACCGATTAATTGAACTTCATTTAAAAAACCCTTGGGAAATAGGGGGCGTAACGGACGATCGCAAAGACGAGAAGTGAGAACCTCTTTTTCTGTTGGTTTCCCTTCGCGCTTGAAATATCCACCAGGGAATCGTCCAGCGGCGGTAAATTTTTCACGGTAATCCACGGTTAAGGGGAAAAAGTCCTGTCCTGGGCGCAGGGTGGAAGAGGCAGTTGCAGAGACAAACACGCTGGTCTCCCCCTGGGTTATCGTTACGGCTCCACCGGCCAATCCGGCAAGTGTGCCAGAAGAGATTTGAATGCCGAGTTTTTCGGCGTTTACATTATACTTTTGTTTCATTGATTCGTACTAGGTTTGGGTATTTTACTTATTTCTTCGATTCATCCATTGACCGGACCGGATTGTCTGGGCAAAGCCTTTCCAACAGTTTCAAGCGGCACATTAGAGTACCATTGATCCGCAAAAAAAGGAAAAAGACTCGGGCCAACGCATGGCTTCGAGTATGAAAAAAATTGCAAGAATGAGAAAGAGGGGATCGATCCTTTAGCGACGCAAGCCGAGTTTCTCGACTAAATCTTTGTAGCCTTTCAGGTCGTTCTTCTTAAGGTAATCCAAAAGTTTTCTCCGGCGGGCTGCCATCATTAGCAATCCTCTGCGGGAGTGGAAATCCTTGCGGTGGGTTTTCAAATGTTCCGTAAGGTGATTGATACGAGCGGTAAGCAGGGCAACTTGTACCTCGCTGGACCCGGTATCTTTCTCATGGGAACGATTATCTTCGATGATTGACTGTTTATTTACTTGTTTTGACATTGGTCTTATTGGATTGCTCGACTCGAAGAATGGACGGATGCCCATTCGCGTTTCAGGTTTAGCCGTAACGCCGTTTTCGTCATTCCTTCCTCGCCTCTTGGATTGGTTGGTTTGATACAGTCAAGGGGACAACTCCGAAGAGTGGTTCCTAACGATGGGCACAAATACTGCCTATTTTTGTCGCCTTTACAAGCACGAAAGCAGTTCCACACTTGCCAGTTTCTTGATCCGTCCCAACATCATGCTGATTCCAATGTAATTATTTTCAGATGTCTACCATGTACTTTGCTTATGGTTCAAATATGAACCTCGATCAGATGGCGATGCGCTGTCCAGGTGCTATGCTCGGCCAAATCGCCCGTCTTGCGGATTGGCAATATTTTATCAATGGAAATGGTTATGCGGGGATCGAAAAAAAGGAGGGCTCAAAGGTACTTGGCTGTCTTTGGACTTTAAAAGAAAAACATTGGCGTGCCCTCGATCACTACGAGGGAGTAGCTGGGGGGTATTATGAACGTGTGGAAATGGAGGTGGAATTGCTAGGGCAAAATACCTTTGCGAAGGTGTGGGTCTATTTGTCCTGTGATTATCAATATGGAATTCCCCAACCTCGCTACCAAACGGCAGTGGTTGAAGGAGCCCGCCAAATACAATTACCTAAGGATTACCTGCCTATTCTTGAGTCCTGGGCAAACGGTTGTCCACATTGATGAATTCAAAGACTTCCCATTGGTCCTTTTTTATTGATACGGGAGGTACCTTCACGGATTGCCTGGCCCATGATCCATGCGGGAACCTTCATCGGGCAAAGGTACTTTCTCGGGGGAGTTTGTCTGCCCAAGTTTTAAAAATTGAGTCCGACGGTAGTATCCTTCTGACCGGTTCACCTAATTGGCCGGATTCTTTTCCCCTTGGGTTTTGTTTGCAATCTGGGAAAGATCAATCCCCCATCTATGTAATCGGTTGGCAACACTCTAAGGCTAGGCTCGTTTTGGATGCTCAAGTACCAGACCAAATTGTTCCGGGATCAGCCATCGAACTGTTGTCTGGAGAAGAGGCCCCAGTGCTTGGGCAAAGATTAATTCTT
This sequence comes from Candidatus Chordibacter forsetii, assembly GCF_964187505.1. Lineage (NCBI taxonomy): Bacteria > Pseudomonadati > Verrucomicrobiota > Opitutia > Opitutales > Candidatus Seribacteraceae > Candidatus Chordibacter > Candidatus Chordibacter forsetii. The sequence continues at coordinate 2,475 of NZ_CAXLML010000052.1, read as the reverse complement.
TCCCGTGCTGGAATATCTCCAGATGAGGTGACTTCCGTAATGCGTTTGGCTACCACTCGTTGTACCAATGCACTACTTGAAGGGAAGGGCAATCCCCCCGTTCTTTTTTTGACCAGTGGCTTTCCCGATTTATTGGATATTGGGGATCAGAGACGTACCGGACTCTTTGATCTTGTTCCTCAAAAACGTCCTGTCCTGCACGGTCCGGTGGTCGAGGTTGCGGAACGAATGGACCCCAAAGGTAAACCAATACAAGTGCCCGATCTTTCACTTGTTGAACCCCTTGCCCGCGAACTTCTGGCCCAGGGCGAGCGGGTGGCGGTGGTGTCCTTTCTCCACTCGTATATCAATGATACTCACGAAAAGTTCGTTGCCCAAGCTCTTTTGGACTGGGGATTTGAACGAGTGGTTTGTTCGGCCGAAATTCGGCGTTTTCAAAAGTGGTTGCCCCGTTGTGAATCTTCGGTGGTGGAAGCTTATTTGTCTGGAGTTTTAAACAGTTATTTAGATGCAGTGGAGAAGGGGCTAGGCCAGGGGAGCGAGACCTTGGTGTGTTCGAGTTCAGGCGGGTTGTCCCGCCGGTCGGATTACCGGGCAATCGATAGTCTGCTTAGTGGTCCGGCAGGCGGGGTGGTCGGTGCGTCCGCAGTCGCCCGTTCAGCCGGGTTGGGGAATTTCATCAATTTAGACATGGGAGGAACGAGTTCGGATGTTTCCCGTTACTCCGGTTCTTTTGCTTATCAATCAAGCCACCAGGTTGGTGATGCCCGGGTGGACAATGTGGCGATGCGAATCGAAACGGTTGCTGCCGGTGGCGGTTCTATTTGCCGGGTAGTGGATGGCTTGTTGAAAGTCGGTCCTGAGAGTGCCGGGGCTTATCCGGGGCCTGCTTGTTATGGCTTTGGAGGTCCTTTGTGTCTGACCGATATAAATTTATTGCTCGGTCGTCTGGATCCCTCCCAATTTTCTACACCCGTGCTTGAATCAGCCTCCCAGAAATGCCTTAACCAATGGGTGGAGCAAAGTGGCCAGTCATCGGAAGATCTTCTGTACGGGTTTCTGTCCTTGGCGGACGATGCCATGGCCAATGCAATTCGCAAGGTATCTGTAGCAGAGGGATACGACCCGACTGATCATAGTATGGTTTGCTTTGGCGGAGCCGGTGGGCAGCATGCATGTGGAGTGGCGGAGCGTTTGGGGATGTCCCAAATTTTATCCCCCGCAGATTCAGGACTGTTAAGTGCTTATGGTCTGTCCTGTGCCAGCCTGGAAAGGGTGGGGGAAAGATCAATTCTTCTTCCCTTGGATGATGAATCGATCAGAGAGATCGAGAGTCAACTTGTTGCTCAAACCTTGAATGCCTTGCCAGTCAAGGATGGCAAATTGGATCAGAAGACCGCTTTTGTTCGCTTGGCCGGACAGGATGCACCCTTGGAAGTTCCTTACTCCAAATTCACGGAAATTTCCCGTTTGTATCGCGATAAATTTCTTAAAGTTTTTGGCTATTTACCAACGGATCGTGCCCTCGAGCTATACTCGCTGCGAGTCAGAGTGGTCGGCCCTTCGCCCAGGCTGGAGCAGGAATCTTTTTCTGTAAGAACCGCAAGCTTGCCACCAGGGGATGGGCGAAAGATCTACAATCGTACTGAAGTTCAGGTGGGTGCTGAACTTATGGGTCCCTGCTTGGTGGCAGATGATTTTGGCAGCCTTTGGATCGCAAAAGGCTGGCGGGCAACCAAGGGAAGTCGGGGAAGTTTTATGCTCAATCGGGAAGAGCAAAAAAAGAAAAAAGGTCTCGGATCTCTTGGCTTTGCCAGTCGCGAACTTTTTACCAACCGTTTTTTCTGCCTTGCCGAGGAAATGGGAGCCCAGTTGGAACGTACAGCCTTGTCGGTAAATGTCCGTGAACGCCTCGATTTTTCCTGTGCCTTACTTGATCAAGACGGATACCTCGTTGCCAATGCACCGCATGTTCCAGTGCACCTTGGAGCTTTGGGGGTATGTGCCCGAACCCTATTAAACTTTTTACCCAAACTATGCCCTGGTGATATCGTGGTGAGCAATCATCCTGCCTTTGGGGGTTCTCACCTTCCAGATGTTACTGTGCTGGCACCAGTTTTTGCCGAGGGTAAAGATCGACCGGTTGCTTATTTGGCCAACCGTGCACACCATGCTGAGATTGGAGGGAAAAGCCCCGGTTCTATGCCCGCATCCACAAACTCTCTAGCCGAAGAAGGGGTGGTCATTTCTCCTCGGTTACTTTTTGCGGCAGGGAAATCCCGCATGCATGAGGTCGAAAAACTCTTACAAAGTGGAAAATATCCATCCCGCCAACCTGCAGAAAACTTGGCTGATCTGTCCGCCCAGGTAGCCTCTTTACGCCTGGGGCTTGATACCGTGGAAGAAATGATACAATCCTATGGATACCGAGAAATTACAGATCAAATAAGGGCCATGTCGAAAGTTTCGAGTGTC
>NZ_CAXLML010000051.1:0-14873 GCF_964187505.1 Candidatus Chordibacter forsetii | reverse complement strand
CGGATGGTCGGGGAATGGTGCAGTCGACCCCAACGCACCTTCCACCTCCGTGGATATGTCTCAGGCTCGTACTCTTTCCGCTTCCTTTTCTCTGAACTCATACGACCTAACCGTACTCGCCGGACCTGGTGGTTCGGTTACAGGCAATGGTTCTTTTTTCCATGGGTCCAGCCCCTCCATTTCCGCAACCTCAGACACCGGACATTCGTTTATCGGATGGTCTGGCGAAGGCACCGCTGATTCCAATGCCTCTTCCACCACCGTGGATATGTCTCAGGCTCGTACTCTTTCCGCCTCCTTTTCCCTGAACTCCTACGACCTAACCGTGCTTGCTGGATCGGGTGGTTCGGTCACAGGCAATGGGTCTTTTTCCCATGGGTCCAATCCATCCATTTCTGCAATTCCAGACACTGGGTATTCTTTTGACAGATGGAACGGCGAAGGTACCGCTGATTCCAATGCCAGTTCCACCACTGTGGATATGTCTCAGGCTCGTACTCTTTCCGCCTCCTTTTCCCTGAACTCCTACGACCTAACCGTGCTTGCTGGATCGGGTGGTTCGGTTACCGGTAGTGGTTCGTTTTCCCATGGGACCAACCCATCCATTTCCGCAACCCCAGACACTGGGTATTCGTTTAACGGATGGAACGGCGAAGGCATCGCTGATCCCAGTGCCCCTTCCACCACCGTGGATATGTCTCAGGCTCGTTCTATTTCCGCTTCCTTTTCCCTGAACTCATACGACCTAACCGTACTCGCTGAATCAGGTGGTTCAGTCACCGGTAGTGGTTCTTTTCCCCATGGGTCATTGGTCAATGTATCGGCGACTCCCAATTCAGGATATTCTTTTGTTCAATGGGTGGGTGCAGGTATTTCAGATTCTACTGCCCCAAACACGACTTTAATAATGAACAGCGACCAATCAATTACCGCCCAATTTGCCCAATCCGAACAATCTCTTTTTTCATTAGTCCTGCAAGCAAACCCTCAAAGTTCTGGTATACTCATTGGCGATGGAAACTATCCACAAGATCAGAATGTTTCAATTTCAGCTGAACCTATCGCTGGATATTCCTTCGATCGGTGGGAAGGCTACCCAATCAATAATTCTCCAGATTCCAACACTTCTTTAATCTTAGATTCAAACATCACTATCACCGCCCATTTTACCCGCATAAACTATTTAATTAACTTGGATAGCCCTGGCGGAGGAACGGTTACAGGTTCAGGTACATATGCATTTGGAAGTGAAGCTAATCTTTCTGCCGAGGCTTCCACCGGTTATCAATTTGATTATTGGAATGGCACGGGAATCCCTGACCCATTGGCTCCTGTCTTGTCCTTAACCGTTTCCCAAGATCTTTCATTGGAAGCCATTTTTTCTCCTCTACCTTACACGCTTACTCTCAATGGATCATTGGGTGGAAGTGCATCTTTTTCAGGAACCAATCCTTTTTCGTATGATAGTAATGTATCCATTACCGCGACAGCCAACGCGGGGTACACCTTTATTGGTTGGACGGGGCTAGGCGTAACCAACTCCGATGCTAGTTCCACCACGGTTCATATTACCCAGGACCGTAACCTGAGTGCTACTTTTGAAACCGTTGATTTCTCACTTATTGTCCTCCAAAACCTTAGCAATGCGGGCACGGTTACAGGTGGCGGGTTTTATCAGGCTTTTGAATCTATCCCGGTATCTGCGTCCATCAATCCCGGCTACCAGTTTTCCCATTGGTTAGGATCGGGCATTGAAGAACCCCTAAATCCACAAACTCGGATTTTGCTAACCAAGGACTCCTTAATTACCGCTTCTTTTTCTTTATCCGAATTTTCTCAGTATATTGAAGCAGTGGCGTTGAATGACAGTTGGTTCTCTTCTTGGTTAGGATCGATTTTTCAGAGCTCTACGGGTTGGATTTATCACTGGTCCTTAGGTTGGCTTTTTCCCCAACTGGATGAATCAGGAATTTGGATATGGCAGGAAGGACTTGGCTGGCTATGGACGCAAAAAGAAATTTTCAGCCAGAATTTTCTGTGGCAATCTTCTATTGAAAATTGGATTTATTTAAATTCGGAAGAAACAACCGGTCCCAGGTTTTTTGATTACCAATCAAACAGTTGGAAAGATTGGTAAATTACGGGGAGCAAAGAATGCTTACATGGACTTACGACCATCCAAGGCACTTCTCAAGGTAACTTCATCCGCATAAGTCACCCCACCACCGCTGGGTAACCCAAATCCAATTCGGGTAACCTGAATCTCCCTTTTACCAAAAATTTCCTGATTCAGGTAATGGCAAGTCGCCTCTCCCTCCATATCATTTCCTAGAGCAAGAATAACTTCCTTAACCTTTCCATCCTCCAAGCGGTTTTCGAGCGATGTAAGATTGAGGTTTTCCGGGCCAACTCCGCGAACCGGAGCCAGTTTTCCGTGTAAAACATGATAAAGGCCGCGAAAAATTCCAGCTCTCTCCATGGCGAATAAATCGGTCACTCCCTCCACGATACACAATTGGGAACTGTCCCGCTCCTCAGAAGCACAAAGGCTGCAAAGTTGATTTTCAGCCAAGTTCCCACAGGTATGGCAGGGTCCCAGAGCTTCAGCCGCCTGGGTTAAACAATCAACCAGGCCAGTGCTGGCCTTCGGGTTTTCTACAATTAAGTGGAGTGCGACTTTCTCCGCTGAACGGTATCCCAATCCGGGCAAGCTTTTAAGTGCCTGCACCAAAGCTTGGTACTGCGGAGTCAAATTAGCTGATGGGATTAAAAGAAGCCGGGCATTTGCACGCCACCGGTAAGACTGCCCATGGCATCGTCTCCCTTCTTTTTTGCCTGTTCGGCGGCATCGACAACTGCCTGAAGAATAGCTTCGGAAACAAACTCCGGATCTTCTTTGAGGAATTCTGGATCAAGTTTTAAATCCTTAAACTCTCCCTGGCCTGTTATTTTAATAGAGACCGCACCGCCACCACCACTGACCTCGAGAATCTCCTCGGAGAGTTTGGCTTGTGCCTCCTCCATCAGCTTTTGCATTTTTTGTGCTTGTTTAAGAAGTTTTCCTACGCCTGGCATGGTTTGAATAAAAGGGTTTCAACTACTCGCTGGCAAGAAAATCTTCGTACCCGGTTTGAAAATCAGAAAATTGTGGAACCCACCCAAAAACTTTTTTAATTTTGGAATTTTCCACCCGTCGGTTCGGACCATGATCTTCCGAGGCACCAATGAACTCGGGTGCTTGTACCCCCACCCGATCCGCCACCCAGTTCGCAATTTCTCCCCGGGTTGCATGTTGTCCATCACAGGCATTAAAAATTCCTCCATCTACCAAATCCTCTGCCTCGAGAATAGCAAGCAGGGCAGTTGCCGCATCGTCTCGATGGATAAGATTAAGTATCCGTTGTGGACATCCAGACATCGGGTCTCCCCGGCGAATTTTATCGACCAACAAATGCCTACCGGGCCCGTAAAGTCCAGAAAATCGAATCACGCTGCGCCTCTTGGCAAGCTCTGCGGATGCATGCAGGCAGGCTTGCTCAGCATTGACCAGAATTTGACCACGCTCGGATACACCACTGGTGTCAGATTTTTCATTAACTAAACTCCCGTCGGTTTGTGGATAAACCGAGCTGCTGCTGGTAAAGACAAGGTTATTTACCCGGCTTCCATTCTGCTTGATCCATCCAAGCACCGAGTGCATTCCCTTGAGGTAGGAATCCCGGTATCCATCAATACTGGGAGAAGCTGCTCCCACACAGTTGACCACATGATCAAAATTACCCGGTAATTCATCCCACCAACCACTTTCATGCAAGTTTCCCTGTACTGTGTGTAGGCCAAGATCTTTGGCCTCGGCCACTTTTTGTGGGTTTCGTGTTAAGGCAGAAACCGACCATCCCAGTTCCATGCATCGGCGGGCCAATTCCATACCCACGAAGCCACATCCAAAAATAATTACTGAATTACTCACGAATGCGTATCCAATGGGCAGAGGATGGAATGTCAAGCCACCTACTTATACAGCCCCCAAAGTTTACGTCTTGTAAATCTCCCCATTCCTTGGCACATCCTTATTCCCTATGCATGTTTTGTTTGTATGTTGGGGAAATATTTGCCGCTCGCCCGCGGCTGAATGCACCTTTCGAAAGTTGCTCGAAGAAGGCGGACTTTCGGATAAGATTACCTGCGATTCTGCAGGTACCATCGGTTCCCACCAGGGAAACCCGCCCGACTCGCGCATGCGTCAGGCCGCCCAGGCTCGGGGCCTCACCATTACCGGTTCTGCCCGTATGATCAATGATCAGGATTATCAAAAGGCCGATCTGATTGTAACCATGGACGATTTTAATTTTTCAGAAGTTAGTAAACTTGCTCCCGACCCTGTCCTCAAGAAAAAGATGCGCCCCTTTTGTGACTTTGTAAGCACTGACGATCGCGAGGTGCCGGATCCTTATTACGGAGGCGTATCCGGGTTTGAAAAGGTACTCGATTTAATGGATGATGGTTGCCAGAAAATCCTCAAACATATTCAGATAAAACCTGCTTAGTAAAAAGCCTCGGTCATCATGAATGCAATCGAGCGAGCCATATCTGAGTCCACTGGTTCCCCCTTCCAACTACATACATCTGCCTCCATCGCAGGAGGATGTATTAACGAGGCATCCTGTATTGAAGGCAAAGATGGCCGGCAATTCTTCGTAAAGAAAAACCAGGCATCCTTTCTCTCATTTTTCAAGGCAGAGGCACAGGCACTTACTGAGATCCGGGAAACACAAACAATTCATGCGCCTGAAGTGATTGCTCATGGAAAGGAGAAAGATAAGGCCTTTCTGGTTCTTGAATTTATGAAAGAAGGAACCACCTCTCCATCCGGACAGGCTAAGCTTGGCACCCTGCTCGCGAAAATGCACCGCGTCGAACAGGCTTATTTTGGTTGGGGAATGGACAACTGCATTGGGGCGACTCCCCAGCCCAATCCAAAATCAAATAACTGGTCAGAATTTTACAGGGACCATCGCCTTTCCCACCAGTTTGATCAAGCTGCCCAAAAAGGCAGACGCTTTGAGGGGGCCAATGATTTACTCGACCAGATCGATTCCTTTTTTTCCACCTATCACCCCCACCCCTCTTTACTCCACGGAGATTTATGGGGTGGAAACGCCAGTTACGACTCTGCCGGTATGCCCTTTGTCTTTGACCCCGCAAGCTACTATGGCGACCGGGAAACCGACCTTGCTTTTACCTATATGTTTGGCGGTTTTACCTCTGCTTTTTATCAGGCTTATGAAGAGGAATACCCCCTGGAATCAGGCTTTAAGGTTCGTAAAACCCTCTACAATCTTTACCACGAACTCAATCATTTCAACCTTTTTGGTGGAGGGTATGCATCCTCCGCCCAATCGAGTATTAATGAACTTCTGAAGCAGGCATGAATCAACTCCCCCGACCCCAAGTTCTTCTTTCCGCAGATCGTATTAAAGAACGCCTGACTACCCTCGCTGGGCAAATTAACCAACACTATGCAGGCAGGGAAATCCTGCTCGTTTCCATCCTCGATGGCGCCCTCATTTTCACTGCTGATTTATTGCGACTACTCAACCTGCCCACTCAGTTAGATTGCATGCGTATTTCAAGTTATGGGAATTCCACCTCCGCAGAATCGGCCCCCCGAATCACCGGGAGTTTAAAATCTGACCTTAGCGGGCGTGATGTCCTCTTGGTCGACGATATTCTCGATACCGGAAAAACCATGCAGCGGGCAACGGAGGAAATCTCCACACTCGGTCCAAAATCTTTGCGCACCTGTGTCTTTCTAGACAAACCCGACAGACGGGCGAACGGTTTTGAGGCAGACTGGTCGGGCTTTACGATCGCAGATGAATTCGTGGTCGGATATGGACTCGATTATGCTGGTCGCTACCGCGAACTTCCCTACCTTGGGGTACTGCCCAAAAGCTCCCCACAACCTTCTCTTTGATATGCAAAAATCTGCCAACCCACTTCGCCGTGTTTATGAATGGACGCTCTCCCTGGCGGAGCGCAAACTTTCCGGACTTTGGTTAGGGTTGCTCTCTTTTGCTGAGGCCAGCTTTTTTCCCATTCCGCCCGATGTCCTGCTCATTCCCCTATGCCTGGGAAGTTTGCGCAAGGCCTTCAAGTTCGCCCTGATCTGCTCGGTGGCATCCGTACTTGGTGGCTTGGCCGGGTATGCCATCGGGGCTTTTGCTTGGGAGAGTACATCCGCTTGGTTTTTTCAATATGTTCCAGGATTTACCGCAGAGAAGTTCGATAGGATCCAGGAATGGTATACTGAGTGGGGCTGGCCCCTGGTCTTCCTCGCTGGGTTCTCGCCCATTCCTTATAAAATCTTCACCATTGCCAGCGGGGTCTTGGGCATGGCCCTTCTTCCCTTTATTCTAGCCTCTGCGGTTAGTCGCTCGGCCCGTTTCTTTTTGGTCGCAGCTCTGGTGGCAAAATTCGGGGAACCGATGAAGGAAAAAATCGACAAGCACTTCAACCTGCTCGCCCTCGTCTTCGGTCTGCTGCTCGTTGGTGGTTTTCTTGCCCTGAAACTTTTGCGTTAATTAAAGACCGTTTAAAATTCGTTCACTTCCAAACGTTCCATATACTCGGAAACATTACAGGTGAGCATCCGTGCCTTACGGGTGGAAATTTCTAATACTTTGTTGACCACCCCATCAAGAAATGAACGGTCGTGACTTACAATCAGAGCGGTTCCTTCAAACAAGTTTAATGCCTCCTGTAAAACTTCTTTACTGCGGATATCCAAGTGATTGGTCGGTTCATCCATAATAAGAAAGTTACATGGCTTCATTAACAATTTAGCGAGGGCCACACGGTTGCGCTCCCCACCAGAAAGAACCGATGTTTTTTTAAAGGCATCATTACCGCTAAAAAGAAGAGCTCCCAGCGCCGCACGTGGATTGGCATCCGGATTATTTTCACATACCTCCTCGACTTCTGCCAAGACCTCATTGCTAGGATTAAGCTCCTCTGCCTGGTGCTGGGCAAAATAACCGATCACAGTATTAACCCCAATGTCCCGCTCTCCATTTTGGAATGGCTCGACACCCGCGAGTACCCGGGCAAGGGTTGATTTACCCGCTCCGTTTACTCCGACCACTGCAATACGGTCACCCTTCTCGATACGGAAGTCCAGCCCATCAAAGACAACATTATCCCCGTAGGCCTTGGTCATGCCCTGAAGTTCGACCACTTTTTGACTCGCAGGGGGAGATGGGGGGAAACGAAAATAAATCTTTTTTTCTTCCGCCTCTGGCTTAATAATTTCCATCTTTTCCAAAGCCTTAATTCGGCTCTGTACCATGGCTGCCTTTTTGATATTAGACCGGAAACGATTAATAAATTCCTTTTCCTTTTGAATTTCTTTCCTTTGATTTACCTGTGCTTTGCGCTGTCTTTCGAGGCGAGCGGCACTTTCTTTCAAATAAAAAGTATAGTTCCCCTTGTAACTATTAAGGGCACCAAGCTTCAATTCCATGGTCCGTTCCGTTACATTCTCCAAAAATGCCCGGTCGTGAGAAATTACAAGGATCGCGCCCTGGTATCCCTTGAGGTAATGCTCCAACCAATTTTGCGAGACCACATCCAGGTGATTGGTCGGTTCGTCCAAAATAAGTAGGGAAGGAACCTGCAAAAGCAATTTCCCCAGGGCTATGCGCATTTGCCAACCACCGGAAAACTCTTCCACCGGGCGTTCAATATCTTCCTTGGAAAAACCCATACCCATCAAGACTTTTTCGATTCTTGAATTCATTTTTTCTGGCTCAAAACTGGAAAGTTGAGTTTCCCACCCCCCCATTAAATCGATAAGGTCGTAAAATTCTTCATCCTCCGGATCCAGTTCGGCAAGCTTTGCCTCAGCCTCATCGAGTTTGGCCTTTAATTCAGCAACCCCGGAAAACGCTTTGCCCGCTTCCTCCCGAACGGTCCCACCGGATGCATGAACACCATCCTGAGGCAGGTAACCCACCGTGGCATAGTCAGGCTTTTCAATACCACCATCATCGGGAACCGCCTCACCCATCAACAAACGTAATAAGGTGGTTTTACCCGACCCATTGGAACCAACAAGAGCGATCCGCTCGCGTGGCCCAATCGTTTCAGAAATTTCGTTAAACAATTTTTTATGCCCATAAGACAGAGTAACCTCGCGAATAAAAATCATCCGAGAACCCTATCCAAATCAACTCGTACGATCAATGACATTACCCTTTCACAAGGTATGGAATTGTTTAAGTTGAGAAAAAACCTACTTACTTTGAAGTTTTGTATCAGAAATATCGTCCTATGGACTGCCTTGGGATTATTGGGCTCCTGCTCAGTTCCAGACTTAGCAGATCCAAAGGTTTTGGAAGAAGCCAAGATGGAAGCTATACCCTTGGAAACACTGGAAAGAAAACTGATGTATGGGATGCTACAACTTTATGTCGACCAGGAGGAAATCCCTTACACTGGATGGATTAGGCAAAACGATGCAAATCAAAGCCAGTACACAATGGGGTATTTAAAGAAGGGTCGCAGGGAAGCACGCTGGATAAGCTGGGATGAAAACGGAACAAAACGCACAGAAATCGAATGGAAGGAAGATCGTATGGAAGGAACCTTCAGGGTTTGGCACGGCAATGGAAGGAATAAAGTGACCGGACAAACCACCGATGGAGAAGTCGATGGAAAATGGCTGGAGTACTATTCAACTGGTAAAGTTGCCTGTCGATCACTCAACCAAACCGGTCACCTTGTTGAAATCGAGGTCTGGCGACCTGACGGTTCTCTTTGCCCTGATTCAAGAGTGGTCAATGGGAATGGCTCCTTTCTTCGTTATTTTGAAAATGGAAAAATCGAGCATCTCAGAGTTTTCCAGGATGGAATAGAAACTTCCCGTAAAATCTTCAATTAACGATAAACGATATCACACTTAGGCAAAGCCGACTGCAAGCGGATGAGCTGTTCTTCATCATAGGGATTACCCACCAAAACAAGTGTCCGTAACGATCGCGTATTCATCAACGGAGTGAGGTCACTTATTTGATTATGAGCCAAATTAAGCACCCGTAATTGACGCATTCCAACCAAGGGAGAAATATCTTCTAACTTATTGTTACTTTCCAGATCTAATTCTCGCATAGAAGTTAGTCCGCTTATAGGCCTGAGATTAGTTATTTGGTTACCGCCCAGCTTTAACTCTTTTAATCGTTTTAAATTTTTTAATGGGGCAAGGTTGGAAATTTCATTTTGTTCCAAATGTATTTGTTCAAGCATGGTTAAATCAACCAATGGCCAAAGGTTGGAAATTTTATTGGACGATAAGCGCAACCATTCGAGTTGTTTTAAATCCGAGACCGGAGAAATGTCTTGAATTTGGTTATGAGATAAAAAGAGGCTTTTTAATTGCTTAAGAGTAGATAGGTCACTGAGGTTTACCACCTCATTCCTGGTAACATACAGGGTTCTCAAGTTTACTAGTTTGGAAAGCGGAGAAAGGTCACGAATCGATTGCTCGTCCAAGGCAAGACTCCAAAGATTATAGAGCCCTGACAGCGGCGTAAGATCGGAAATCCGAGAGGTTGCATTCTTATGTTTGGGCAGTCCATACAAACTAAGGACCTGAAGATTCTTAAGACCAGCAAGGGGAGTTAAATCGCTTACCGGGTTTTGTGACAGCCTTAACCATTGTAATTCATGCAAAAATGAAAACGGGCGAAGATTCCGAATTCCTTCCTCGGAAAACTCCAGTTTTTTCTTTTTCTCCAACAACGCACGGTGGGCTAAAACAACGGTTTTTAAACCACCAAAAGGAACCGCCTCCGTCTCGGTTGGTTTAATTTTAAGCATCCGAAAAAACTTCGCTTGAGAAATGGCTTTTTCCTCACCCCCAACAATACAAAATAAAATGGGTAAAAGCAAAAAGAGGAAACGCACAATTTTTAAATAAGTTTGTACCCTCCCTTAAGTCAAGCACTTGTATAATAGATCGATTGCTTAAAACTCAATACGAACTGATGATAAAGCGTCTTGAATTTCGACTTTTCGATTATCCGTCAAATTATTATCGTAGATGTACAACTCAGCTAGTTGATTCATTTCAATGACCGACGGATCCTCTGCGAGCAAATTATTATTGGCATATAATCCACGCAAATTTTCCAGGTCCTTGATTGGGGACAGTATGCTTACTTGATTAAAGTCAATCAACAGAGTTGATAACTCGCTCATCTGATTGAGGGGAGAAAGATCAGAAACTGAATTTTGAGAAAGGGCGAGGATTCGCAGGTTATTCAAAGTTTCAATTCCTTGAAGGCTGGTTACTTCGTTTCTTGAAAAATCGGCCAACCATAGGTAGGAGCGACCCTCAGCAACATTTGAAAACCCTGAAAGATCTTGGATTTTATTATTTGAAAGGTTTATTTCCTTCAAACCATTAAGATTTCCAAGTACGGAAATATCGGAAAAGTTATTGTCCTCAGCATAGAGGACTGAAAGATCAACCATTTGTCCAATTGGGGATAGGTCGAAAACTTGGTTCCCCCCAAGGTCGAGGTTTTTTACTTTAGTCAAACTACTTATGGCTTGAAGGCTGGAAACAACATTTCCCCGAAGGTTTAAATCTTCCAACAACTTTAAATTACCCAGATGTTCAAGGGAGGAAAGTTTGTTGTCGGCCAAGCTTAATTTAACCAACCGAGTAAGCCCAGCGAGTGGAGACAGGTCAGAACCGGTCAAATCATCCAATTCATTATCGTCCAAAATTAATTCCTTTAACTCGAACAAATTACTCAGGGGAGAAAGGTCAGATACCTTATTTGAATTAAGGTGTAAAACCTCCAAGCTTGTAAGACTGGAGAGAGGATCCAAGTTGGATATTTGATTGGCAGACAAAAGCAGGGTGCGCAAATGTGTGGCTTCCTCCAAAGGAGCTAAGTCGACCATTCGATGATAGCTCAAATCAAGAGAGTTTTGTGAATTCAGAATGGCACTTTTAATTTTTTCCAAAGTGTATGCCCCCCCATAGGTTTGAGGGGCTGTTTCCCAGGCACTCCACTTGGTTTCATTTAAATCAGGAGCCACTAAACTCCCCCAGGTTTCAGAACCGTCATTGTAAATCTGCCAACCTCCCCCGGATTGGCTCCATTGATAAAACCTTCCATCCTTTCCTGCTCGCCAATAGACCCATTCCTCGGTCTCGTGGGAGTAAACCCAGGGAAAAGAACCGTGCCACATCCATTCGCTTGCAACCAAATAAGCACCGAGAAAGAAAGCGGACAGTGCCATAATTTTTCGCCAAGATGAGATCATTTAATTCATTACCTTTTAATCTACTAAATTAGTTCGGACCAAATTTTCAAGCAAGGCAAAGATTTGGAGGGAGGCGGCCTGCTAGTTCAGCGTAAGATGACAAGATTAAATCCTGATCCACCCTTATTTCGTGTAAGGCCAAGTCTTTGGATACATATTCGATCCCTTTGCCTGGAAGACAAGTTCCTGACATCGTTTGCGCAATCGTATCAAATCCATTTGATAATTCTTTTCTCCCACAAGGTTTTTTTTCTCATGAGAATCTTTGGACAAATCATAGAGTTCTTCAAATATGGGGGGTTCTCCCTCAATCGAAGAAACTAATAATTTACGGTAAGAAATTCGATGCGACCGGGGAAAGTAGCGAATGTATTTTAATTCCTTTTCCCGCACGGCTTCAATCCGTGGGTAATTTTGTCCTGTAAATAAATTTTCCGCAAAAAAATCAATCCGCCACTCAACAGTTTTTTGATGCATCAGGGGAATGAGGCTCATCCCTTGCATTTCATGATCTACCGGAAGTTCGGCAAGTTCGAGAATGGTCGGTGCTAAATCGATAGAAACAACTAATTCTTCGGATTGCCCTGCCCTCCTTTCTTTGGGTATCCTGGGGTCATGTACGATCATAGGAACACGGAGAGATTCCTCATAGAGTAACACTTTACCACCCAGTCCATGCTCCCCATGCTGGATTCCATGATCAGATGTATAAAAGGTCACTGTATTGTTAGCCACTCCATCTTGTTTAAGTTGAGATAAGAGAGAACCAACCATCCGGTCCACCCCTTCTACTGTCTGGCAAACCCGCACCATTCGTTCCTTTAGGTCGGCTCTGTTTTTTACATAATTATAGCTATCAATGTATTGCCCGTTATACACATGATTGGGGAGTTTAGGCCGCTTGATTTCATGTTCTGCCAGATATGTGTCAGGGACGGGTAAATCCTCAATATGATCACGATAAGCAGATTTATAGAGGTCAGAATCTTTTGGTAACAAACGCATCGTGCTTGTACCCTTATTGTGGGGAACATTCAAGTTGACGAGTAGGCAGAACGGTTTATCCGACGGGCGGGATTTCAAAAACTCGCGGGCACTAGCAAATCCATTTTTTTCAGACAGAAAATTTAGGGCACCCTCAGTAAATATTTCTACTTGTGTATTTACCTTGGCATTACCATAAATCGGGAACTTACTTTTCGGATAGAAGGTCGAGTGGTTATGGTTACCGTACCAATAGTTAAAACTACAATCCATCACTCCACTTTGATAACCTACCCCCCGATCACTCTTACCAATCGGCGTATGATTTTTGCCCACATAACCCACATAATAACCCGCTTTTTTGAGCATCATTGGATAGGTTCTTTCCCAAGCCTCCTCCTTCAGAGAACTTCTGGAGTTAAAATTCACTCCGTGTTTGCGCTCATATTGCCCAGTTAAAATACACGTGCGGTTAGGAGTACAAGCAGTTGAGGAAGCAAACGCATTTCGAAAATTCATTCCCTCTTCAGCAAGATTATCAAGGTTTGGAGTTTGTAAGACCGGGTGTCCATTTACTCCCAAGTGATCTGCACGTTGATCATCGGATAAAATAACTAAGATATTCGGTCTGCCAACGGACTCCGCAAAAAGGGATAATCCAAAAAGAAAAAAGAACACCGCATGACGCCATCGATTCATAAGTTCATTCCTTTTCAACCATTTAAATCATTTAAATTACAACAGCTTAACCTCGGTAAAATAAGCACCACCCACTTCATTTTTTTCAGTGTATAGAAAAGTTTCCAAAGTGGTTTCCCCTTTGGGAAGGTCCAATTCAAAATCCACAAATTGTACTCCCTTTGCGATCTTTTGCACCGCTTCCTTTCCAGCAATTTTTACTTTTGCCCGTACGGCTCGCAGGGGCTTGCCCGCCTCTTTGGGAAACTGGCGTAAAGTAAAACGATACTTGCCCTGCCGGGTGACTGAAACATGCCAAGGACCGGTGATTTTTTTATACTGGTTAATCTCCGCAAAGTTCCAGGGCGGATTGCCAGTCTCCAGACGCCAGTCCTGTGAACACAACAGAGTGGGATTCTCCGCGGGGTTTCCCAGATCCAAACAAACCGGGGTCATCCGCGGGGAGACTGATTCCCAAAAAGCCTCATATAATTTTCTCAACCTTGCCACCACTGCGGGATGCTTTTCGGAAATATCGTGCCGTTGCATCAGATCCTTGGAAACATCATAGAGAGCCTTTCCTTCTAGTAAGCGCCACTTCCCCTCGAGCACGCAGGACATGACCCAGGGGCCCTCCTTTTGCGAAAACCTGGTCCCTCCATGTAACTGGACAACCAAATGATCCCGGTGGGGCTTAGCCACTTCATTCGTTAAATGATCAGCAAAAGAGGTCCCATCGAGATGACGGCTCGGATCCAGTTTCAAACCGCATAATTCTGCCAGGGTGGGCAAGATATCGAGGTGTGCTGTAAGGTTTGTCCTGTCCGCTCCTCCCACCAATCCGCCCGCCGGCCAGTGAATGAAAAAAGGCACCCGGTGCCCCCCTTCCCAAATGGTTGATTTCTGCCCAAACATCCCGGCATTAAATCCGCGAAAGGTTCCCTGCTCCGCCCCGGGACCACCCCGTCCCTTGGCAGTGCCATTATCGGTGGTAAATATAAAGATGGTATTTTCGGACAGACCCAGTTGGTCGAGCTTCTTCCGGAGCAGTCCAACATTGTGATCCAGGTTGGAGATCATTCCATAAAATTCAGCACCTGACTTCCATTTTACGGTATCCCGATAAGGTGTCGCCCATTTTTCGGGAACTTTGTAAGGAGAATGAGGAGCGTTGGTCGCAAGGAAGAGAAAGAATGGATTTTTCTGATTTCTTTCGACAAAAGCCATGGATTCCCGAAACCACACATCAGTGGCATAGCCCGTAAATTTTTCATACTTTCCATTGCGCTCGTAGACGTCATCAAACTGATCGTTCTGCCAATAATCGGGTGCCTGCCCGATGCCACCTCCTTTGTGCCAAAGAACCTCCTGAAAACCACGATCCTGTGGACGGCAGGGAGCATTGTCTCCCAAATGCCACTTGGCAATCAAACCGGTCTTGTAACCAGCATTGGCAAAGTAATTGGCGATAGTCACTTCATCGTGGTGCAAATTACTCCTCCCACTACTCGTGCGGTACGCACCGGTGCGGGCAGGATACCTCCCAGTCATCAAAGCAGCCCGTGTGGGCGTGCAAAACGGGCTCACATGATAGTCAGTCAATCGGATGGACTCGGCATGCAACTCGTCCAGGTTTGGGGTTTGGATGACCGGATTACCATGACAAGCCAAGTCCCCATAGCCCTGGTCATCAGTCATGATCAAAATAACATTGGGAGGTTGAGCCAATAAAACGCCAGAAATAAAAGACAAGCATCCAACAAGTTTTAAGAAGTTCATCACCACTAAACCTTGATGCTTTAAATTTTGTTGTGCAATGAAAGATTTAAGTTGTTTGGGATTTTTTTTATTCGGTCATGATCTATCTTGGAAAG
>NZ_CAXLML010000050.1:0-11583 GCF_964187505.1 Candidatus Chordibacter forsetii | reverse complement strand
AATAATCTCGTCTGAAGTTGCATAACTCAGGCGGATGTAACCATCAGCACCAAAGGCGTGACCCGATACGACCGCCACATTTTCCTGCTCCAATAAGCGAGCTGAGAACTCTTCCGAGGATAAACCAAAGGAAGATACCTTGGGGAATAAATAAAAGGCTCCCTGTGATCGTAAGCATTCAATACCCGGGATGGCATTCAATCCATCGAGCAAGAGAAGCCGGCGGCGGTCAAAATGTACAAGCATATCCTGGACAGCCTGCATCGATTGATCCCAGTTTTGTACTGCCGCTAATGCTCCGTATTGAGCAAAGGTAGTTGCATTGGAAGAAGTCTGGCTCTGTAGGTTGGCCACAGCCTTGGCTATGGTAGGGTTGGCCACCAAGGTACCAAGTCTCCAACCAGTCATGGAAAAGGTCTTACTGAATCCAGAGACTGTAATTACACGATCCCGGGCTTCATCAGAAAAAGATGCAGGGCGATGGTGAACTGAACCGTCGTAAAGTAAATACTCATAAATCTCATCAGACATGACCAATATGTCCTTGCGAATGGCCAGATCAAGAATCGCTTCCATTTCCGATCGATCATACAAACAACCAGTTGGATTGGATGGGCTATTTAGAATTAATAATTTAGTTGCAGGAGTAAGAGCCTCTTCGATTTGTTCGGGTGTAATCTTAAAACCTTGATCATCCCCGGCTAAAACAATTTTTGGGGTGGCTCCGGCAAGCTTTGCCATCTCGGGATAACTAACCCAATATGGGGCTGGAATCAGAACCTCGTCTCCGGGGCCACAGGTGGCAAGAATCGCGAGGTAACAAGAATATTTACCACCTGGACTAACCACGATCTGTGCAGGATTGGCTTCGGCGATAACGCCGTTTTGATGGTATTGATCAGCCAAGGCCTGGCGTAGTTCAGGAAGGCCAGGAGCAGCTGCATATTTAGTTTTGCCGTCGATAAGGGCTTGGGCACAAGCATCCTTGATAAATTGTGGAGTGTCAAAGTCTGGCTCTCCGGCTCCAAATCCGCAAACGTCGTGCCCGGCAGCCTTAAGGGCCTTGGCTTTGGCATCAACTGCCAGCGTGGGAGAAGGGGCGATATTTTTTGCCCAAGAAGATAAATAATCCGAACTCATGATTGTTGTGGAAGAGAAAAAATGGAAAGCTCAAATCGAGCAAGATGATTTAGTGTAAAAGTTTCTTTTTTAAATGGAATCCAGGCTAATGGAAGATAAGCCAAGGGGTTGAGACAAACCGGAAGGTTGAAAAGCAGAGACCGGCAGGTCGAGGTCATGGGCAACCGCCTGCAATTCAAAACGTGTGCGGGACTTGGAATCACGATCTTTCACATCAATCGATTTTACAACCCATCGGTTATTTACTTTCTTAAAACTTTGAAGGGAAAATATTCGGGCAGGCAGAATGCCCCCGTCCATATGCTCGATTCTTAAAGGAGCATCATAAGCATCATCCAGAGCAAGCCTAACCGACTCAAGTGACGAACTGTATGGATTACCCTTATTGGAAGGAGTAAAAACAAAGAGGTGTGCAGGGCGGCCACAAACCCGACCGGATTTTTGATATTCAAAAGGCCAACTCACAAAGGGCATTAAGAGATCGAAAGGAGAATGATTTATTCCATCTATCCATGGAGTACGCCAATTCTCAGAAGTAAGTTTCTGAGCATTTTGGTTACCCCTAGTCCATTTCCAGGCTTTAGAACCGTTAAGATCGCGGATCAATAAAAAAGAAGACAAAGGATTTAAGTCCTGAGAACTGGTAATTAGGTCGATGCGAAAAGTAGGCGAATGTGGGGATAGCCCGGATAAAAACCCATGACGTTTTTCTGGCACACCTGCTTGAGGGTAGTGAGCAAACTGGAAACGGTATGAGTATGCCTGATGGAAACTTTTTTTAGGTAATCCAAAAAAACTAAGCTTAAATTGTTTGAGTCTATCCTCAGCCTGTTCAACATCTAAAACAGGAGCAAAACCGCGAGCAGGAAAGTTAGCTTTTGCGAAACCGAATGAGCTTAAAAGGTTAAACCCAAGAACAAAAATAAAATAGCGAGAATGTAATCTCACTATATCTCCTGACAAGTTTGTTAAAAAAGACTAGGGTGCAGGAGTACCCTCAGCAGCAGGAACCTCAGGTACGGGAGTTGTTGGCAAATTATCAGGAACCGCTACTTCTTCGCTAAGATCGTTAGTTTCCGATTCAGGTAATTGAAGATCGTTTGGAAGAACGGACGGTGCGACGCTACCTGAGCGCAAAAGTTCATCTCCGGAACCTGCTTCGCTTTGGTACAGAGCATACAGACCAAATGAAAGAATGAAGAAAAACAATATTGCCCAAACCGTGAGTTTAGACAATTGAGCAGCAGATCCAGCTCCCAGATATTGATCTGCAGTTCCTCCGCCAAGGGCCGAGCCCATACCTCCGGAAGTACGCTGAATCAAAATCAAAAGCACGACGGCTAAGCATAAAAGAATCAAAAGTGTTGTTAAGAATACGATCATATCAAGATAAAAAGTAACGCCTCAAAATGAAGCAATACCCTTAAAAGGCAACCCCCTTTCCTAAGACTAAAAAACAGTAGTAGTTAGAACTAAACCTCAAATTTGGTGAGCAAAGTACGAAGGTCGCTTTCATCCTTAAATGAAAAGGATATTACACCCTTTCCGGTAGCCGTAGACTTGATCTTAACCTTTCGCCCGGTCGTCCGAGCAGTAACCTTGGAAAGTTCCTCATAGTGAACCGAAGAGGAGTTCTTTCTTTGCAAAGGAGCACCTGTTTGAACTAGTCCCCTAGATAAAGCATCTTCAGTTTGCCTGACCGTCCAACCTTCCAAGACAGCTTGTTGACCAATAGATAATCGATGTTTCGGATCTTCTATACTGAGTAAAACCTTAGCATGACCGACCGATAATTCCCCTTCAGCCAATAATCTCTTCAATTCACCATCTAATTGTAATAGGCGCATAAGGTTGGTGATATGGGTCCGGCTTTTTCCCATGCGCTCTGCCACTTCTGCCTGAGTAAGATTGAAATCAGAAACGAGTGATTGATATCCCAATGCTTCCTCAACGGGATTGAGTTCTTCACGTTGTAAATTTTCAATCAGGGAAAGACTGGCAGAAGAAAGATCACTGGCATCGAGCAACCGAGCCAAAATGGTGGGTTTTTCCAGATATTGATGAGCCCGCCAACGACGCTCCCCGGCAATCAATTCATAGCCCTTATTAGTGGGGCGAACCACGATGGGTTGAAGGAGGCCTTCTGATTCGATACTCGCCGCCAAATCCCTAATCGCTTCAGGGTCAATGACCTTGCGAGGTTGATGTGGATTGGGAACTACTTGGTCAATGGCAAGTTCCTGCAACTGATTGCTTACCTGCTCAACCTTAGGTTCCGGTGGAGTAATTGTTACTTCTTCAGTTACCAAAACCTTTTCGGGAACAGGTTTGGAAACTGGGAGAACGGGTTCCTGGGAAATGGCAGCCCCCACCCCACCACCAGCAATTAAACTACCAAGTCCGCGCCCTAATCTACGAGTTGGTGTATTCATATATTTTAATATTATTATTTTTGTGGAACAAACAATTCACGCCCAACAAATACTTTGGTCGGGTCCGCAATTTGGTTGGCATCAATAATCCAGGATACCTTGGACTTGTATTTTTGAGCAATGCTACTAACCGTCTCTCCCTTCTCGACCTTATGCACAAATCCATTCTTTGGATAATCGCTTGAGAATGTAGGCACTTTGGAATCATTGGATGTACTAGCAGATGCCGAAACTTGTTCAAACCCACGATTCATTTGCTCAATAATTTGTTGGAATTTCTTGTTCAGCTCATTCTGCGTAGAAACACGGGCTCTTTCGCTCTGCTTAAGAGCGAGTTCTAGGCCTTGTAAACGATTTTGCATTTCCAAAACGAGGGGACTCTCAGTCCCTTGGACCTTTCTCCTAGATCGATCAGCTTGATCCATGGCTATTCTTAACTGGGCATTTTCACGCCTGAGCATTTCCACTTCACTGCGTAGACCCGTGACTTCACGATTAACCAATTCTAAATCCTGTTTGATATTGGCCAACAAAATCTTTGCATTTTCCTGAGCAAAAGATGCAACAGATGAGCAAACAAACAAAGATACACCGCACACAAAAGCCAAAGGCCTTTTCTTTCCCATCATAAACTCCACACCTTTAAAGTAAGTACCTGTGGATGAGAATCAAGAAATCTTTTACTTAAAATATATCTTAGAGAAATTAACTCACGAGTTTCCGAGATTCAGAGGGTAAAGAAAATAAAATATTGGAGAGTAAAGAATAACCCCGCAAAAAATCGGAAACGGCGAGCATTTTACCTCCTGGTTTTTGCAACTCGCTGATGCTAATCGCACCCGAACCTGTACCGATGATTAAAGAATCAACAGCTTCCGTATACCTCTGCCCAGGCTTCAAATTAAAATCCCTCAAATCTTTTTCCATTCTGCCCACCCGTAGGATCGTTTCCCCATCTAAAAAATAGGAGCCCGGCCAACCGGTAAATGCGCGACTTCGACAAACCAATTCATCCGCAGTCAAAGAAAAATCTATTCTTCCATCCCCTTTGGTTAATTTTCTGCAATAAGTGGCATCTTTCTCTACCTGTTCAACTTTTTGAAAATTTCTAGATATTAAAGTCGGCAAAGATCGATTCATCAAAGAGATACAAGCCTTTGCGATTTTTTCACGTGCAGAAATTCCTGTATCCTCGGATGTAATATATATGCTCTCTGAATCAATAATAGGACCGGCATCCATTTGCGGAATGACTTGCATCAATGTAACCCCAGTTGTGTCCTCCCCCATGGCAATAGATGTTTCGATCGGGGATGCACCCCGATATTTAGGCAGAAGTGAAGCATGTAAATTAAAACATCCTAACGGGGCTGCGTCTAAGAGTGCTTGCTTGAGAATATGTCCGTAGGCCATTACCAAAATAAGGTCCACCCCTAGCCCATTTAACCATGTTACTTCTTCTATGCCTGGTTTATGAGGGTCTCTAACTGGAATCGAGGATTTGATTGCCCATTGTTTAATGGGATTCGACTGTAGAGTTCGTCCACGCCCTGATCGTCGGTCAGGTTGAGTTAGTACAGCGGAGATTTCAACAATATCCAAAGAGTTGCTCATAGCTTGCAAGCAAGGCAGAGCGATTTCATCAGATCCAAAAAAGGCAATCTTTACGGGCTTATTCATCAATGCAAAGCACCAACCCTATCAAGGTTTTAAACGCTCGTCAAAATTGCTTATTGGCACAAAAAAAGCCGTATTAAAATAAACGGCCTTCATGGAAATAAAAAAACTAGTTAAATAAGTTCTGAATTTACGCTGATTTTTTTTCGTCTTGGTAGCGAGCCTCTTTTCCGGCGAGAGAAAATTTTAGAGGACATCCAGATAAACCAAACTTTTTTTGGATTCCTTTTTCGAGGTAGCGACGATACGGCTCGTCCAATTTATGTTCCTGATTGCAAAATAATTTGATTCTAAAAGGTCTTTTGTCCACTTGGACGGCGTAAAAAATCTTAAACCTTTTTCCACCAACCTTAGCTGGAGGCCGGTGTTCGAACATGTCCGAGATTAATTTGTTAAGTGCTGATGTAGAAATAGCTTTTTCCATACGGGCGTCCAAATCACGAGCGACTTGTAAAAAATCCTGCATCGCGTAGCCGGACTTGGCAGAAACAAAACAAATCGGTGAATCCGGAAGGAAAAACATCTCCTTCCGTACCGATTGCAGGTAGGCTTTGCGAAAGGCGTGCTCGTCTTCATAACCAGGCAAGGGATCTTTTCGGAAACCATCCAACGCCAAGTCCCATTTGTTAACCAAAATGGCTAGAGCTTTTCCTTCTTGAAGTGCATGGTCAGCGAGAATCTTGTCTTGCTTAGTCACCCCTTCCCTAGCATCGAGCACAAGAAAAACGACATCCACTTCTTCTATCGCATGCTTGGTGCGGACAGAAGAGAAATAATCAAGCGAAGAATCGACCCGTTTTTTACGCTTCAGGCCCGCGGTATCAAATAAGCGAAATTTCCAAGGGTCTTCGCTCCCTTCGGATCGGTAATCAAGATCGAGTTCAACCGTTTCACGAGTAGTCCCAGGAACATCGCTCACAATTAATCTTTCCATGTTCAGCAAACGATTGCAAAGCGAGGATTTTCCCACATTGGGCCGACCAATGAAAGCGATGCGGGTGCGAAGAATATCCTGCTCGCCTGAAGGTAAAATTGGTGCGGGTAAAAGTTCCTGAAAAAGATCCATCAAACCATGAACTCCATGCCCATGTTCGGCAGATACTCCAACCTGACGCGAAAAGCCTAATCGCTTGAACTCTTCGAAGGAATAACCATCTTCAGGGTCATCCATTTTGTTTACGACGAGAATGGGATGCTTACCCATCTTGCGAAACTTTTGGGCTAGGGTTTGATCTAGAGGCAACGGTCCAGTGCGGGCATCCACAACAAAAAGGAGAAGGTCGGCAGCCCGTATAGCAAAATCGGCTTGCTCCTCAGTGGCATTCTGAATGTCAACCGGAGTCATTTCTGGAGTCATACCAATCCCACCAGTATCCATAAGCACATATCCTTGCGGACTGTCTGCCACCACCACATCACGGGTCACTCCCGGACGATCGTGCACAATAGATATACGCTTCTCCGCCAAACGATTGAATAATCGGCTTTTACCAACATTTGGTCGGCCCACAATGGCAATGCTTGAATTCACCAATTAAAAAAGAATTCGGACTATCACTTAGCCCGCGGCAGAAAAGGACTGTCCTTCTGCCCGTACTTGATCCGCGAATCGTTCCATCCGATTCGTAGCTTCAACTAACTTATCGTAGGAGGTAGAAAAGCTTGCTCTTATATGTCCCTTACCGTGAGGACCAAAGGCCGTACCAGGAACAACGGCAACTTCTGCCTCTCGCAATAGACGGTGACAAAATTCCACCTCATCAAGACCCGTACTATTTGAAACAGCAGGAAATGCATAAAAAGAACCACGGGGCAAGTGACAATCGAGCCCCATTTCATTAAACCTGCGAACTACAAAGTCTCTGCGTTTTGCATATTGATCGCGCATTTTGGCTACCTCTTCAGATCCATTGCGTAAGGCTTCGATGGCTGCTTCCTGACTCAGGATGGGTGCACACATCATGCAATACTGGTGAATTTTCATCATTGCTTCGATCAACCAATCCGGCCCGCAGGCAAATCCAACTCGAAAGCCTGTCATTGCAAAGGCTTTGGAAAACCCGTGAAGAAAAATGGTTCTTTCCTGCATACCTGGTAAGGCGGCTATACTTAAATGTTCACCCTCGTAAGTTAATTCGGCATATATTTCATCACTTATGACGATGAGGTCTTTTTCGACTGCAAACTTTGCCAATCTTTCCAACCTCTCACGATCAGCCGTTCCACCAGTCGGATTGGTAGGGAAATTGAGCATTAATATTTTGCAACCAGGCTGCCAGGCCTTTTCAAAAGCTTCAGGGTCGAGAGCAAATGAACTTTCAGGGTTTGTAGCTACCGGAATTGCTTCTCCAAAAGCCAGGGCAATGCTGGGGGCATAGGAAACATAACAAGGTTCATGATAAAGTACTTTGTCACCTGGGTTGATCAGAGCACGCAAAGCAATATCAATTGCCTCAGAAACTCCGACCGTTACCAAGACCTCGCTTTTGGGATCATAACCCGGACCAAAATGTTTTTCAACATAGGCGGATATTTCTTTCCTGAGCGAGAGAAGACCACGGTTATCGGTGTAGGATGTTTTCCCACGCTCAAGGGCAAAGATTGAAGATTCCCGAATTTTCCAGGGGGTTATAAAATCTGGTTCTCCGATGCCCAAAGAAATGGCTTGAGGCATTTCCGAAACAATCGCAAAAAAATCTCGAATTCCAGAACGGGGCAAGCCACGCACATGCTCAGCAATATAATCTTCAGGATTCATGAAAAAATTTAAGCGCTAACAGCTGGTTTTTCCGGATTTTCTCCTTCGTCGCTCAGAAGATGTCCGTGTTCCTTGTATGAACGAAGCAAAAAATGGGTGGCAGTGGAAAGCACCCCATCAATCGTGGCAAGCCTTTCGGAAACAAAGCTGGCCACGGAATGAAGGGTTTTTCCTTTTACGATAACCAAAAGATCGTATGCACCAGACATTAGATGGCATGCCTCGACTTCTTCAAACTTGGAAATCCGGTGAGCCAAACGATCAAATCCACCTTCTCTCTCTGGACTAATCTTTACTTCAATCACCGAACGAACTTCATTATTCTCTGCTTTGGTCGGATTAAGCAATGGAACCCAGCCAAGCAAAGAACCATTTGTACGCAAAGATTGAATCTCTGACTCCACCTCTTCGATCGAACGGCCCAAGATTTTAGCCAAAACCTCTGGGTTTGGATCTGCAGTTTCTTGAATGGTGCTAATAAGGTCGTTCATAGGAAAGTGCCTACACTATCAATTGTGAATAACTCGGTAAAGAAGCAAAGGCAGGCAAATTGTGTTTGGTTCATATGGAAACTTTTTCTTCAGCATACAGCAAATTTCTCTGTATCATCCATTTCCAAAAGAAGCATCAAAATCGCATTTAATCCAATAGAATGGGAAATTTCTCCCTTTTTAACAAGATCCTTAAGCTCGGTTAATGGATACAACTCAGTAATTAATTCTTCGTGTTGGTCAAAATTAAGTTCCGCCGTTTTTTTGGCATTTCTTACTAGCATAACATGGCAACGATTGGATAAAATGGCTGCATTTGGACGGACAACTCCAAGTAACTCCGGGTTTTCTCCCACATAGCCTGTTTCCTCTTGTAATTCACGAATACCCGCAATTAGAGGATCTTCATCTTTTTCAACCACCCCACCGGGCGGTTCGAGGGAATAATCATGAGTACCATAACGAAATTGACGAACGAGAATGAGTTCATTCTGCGGTGTGATCGCCAATACATTTACCCAGTCATTAGTGTTGAGAACAAAGAAATCTCCCTCCACCCCATCAGATCGTCTTTTCAATCGCTGTTTTCGTACTTCGAATATTCGACAATCAGAATGAAGTTCATCTGTTTGAAGATCCCATGGACTTGGTAGGTTTTTATTCTTCACAGCCTTAACTCCAACTTCACAAATTCCTCTAAATCAGAAAAAATAGGAACACCCATACTAGAGGCTCGAGCTTGGATATCTTCTACAATTGGCTTGCCTGAACGAACGAGTGCACCGCGAATACCTGCATCCAGTCCGGTTTGTGGATCGATCCATTTATCCCCAATGATCCAGCAATCCGCAGCTAAAAGGTCATATTTTTCAATCATTTCTTTTTCAAAAAGGGGGCATGGTTTTCGATAGCCACCAGTTTGACCAGGAGATTCAGGAGCAATACATACCTCGGTAAAAAAATCATCCGACCATTCAAATTCTTGGTGCATTCGAGCATTGCATGCATGAACATCTGACCAGTCATAATACCCACGGGCTATACCTGATTGATTGGTATGCATAAAAAGTAAATAGCCATGATTTTTTGCTTTTCGTAAGGCAGCCCCTGCACCATTGATTATTTTCAAGTGGTTTGGATCTTTTAGGTAATGAGCATCCTCGATCAAGGTACCATCCCGATCCAAAAACAAAGCCTTATTGCAAGGCATAACTATGAAGAAAGAGCGATAATTTCTTCTGGGGAAACATTTGCAGTTCCCACTTTACCAACCACTACTCCGGCCGCTAAATTGGCAAACCCTGCAGCCTGTTCGAACGACTGTCCGGCAACAAGAGCCATAGATAAGGAGGCAATTACCGTATCTCCAGCACCAGAGACATCAAAGACCTCGCGAGCGGCAGTGGGTATAGTGCATTCGACTTTTCCCTGCTTTGCAAGAAGCATACCCTCTCCTCCCAGAGTTACCGCGAGTAAGCGTGGAGAAAACTTATCAAAGATTTGGGTAACCACTTCTTCCTGCGGAAAAGGATCCCGGGTTTCCCGGGAAAGTCCGGCAAGTTCTAGGGCTTCCAAACGGTTGGGCGTTAAAAGATCGGGCATTGAATAATCAAGTAAACGGCTGGGCTTTGGATCGACCGCAAGGAAACTTGCATTCTCACGAACCAAGGCAAGGAGTTGATTAGTGACAAATCCCTTACCGTAATCTGAAACAATCACTACATCGGCCTGGCTGGCTTTTTCGCTAATCAAATTTCCAACTATGTTCAAATCAGGATGATATTGATCAATGGAAGATTCTCGATCTACCCGGCAGATTTGTTGATTTGAGGCAGTCACCCGTGATTTGCTTATAGTGGGAACCGAAGAAAAACGGAAAGATTGATCAACTTGGATTTCTTGGTTCCCCAAAATTTCGACCAACTCATCACCACGCTCATCCTGACCAAACCATCCGATTGCTTCCACATTGGCTCCCAGAGAGCGTAAATTAAGAGCTACATTGGCAGCCCCGCCGGCAACCGACCGTTCTTCTCGCACAGCTAATACAGGTACGGGTGCCTCAGGAGATATCCTGCTTACTTCGCCAATTATGTAACGATCGAGCATTACATCTCCAATCACTAATACGCGAAGGCTCTTGATCTGTTCGAGAAGATCTTTCATCAAATAGAATTATGAGTATGCGACTTTTTTGTCATCTGCCAATCGTCTTCCTCTTAGGAATAATCATATCCTGCAAGGAAAACTCCACACCTCCTAAAGTTGGCCAAGTCCAAGAAAAATATGATATTAAAATTGGTGACTGTCTACTGAAGTTGGAACTGGCAAAAACACCAGATGAAAGAGAGACCGGCTTGATGCACCGTGATAAATTAATTGCAGGCGAAGGAATGATTTTTGTTTTTGAAACTCCACAATCTCAAAGATTTTGGATGAAAAATACTCGGATCCCCTTGGATATTGGATATTTTTCTGCTGACGGAAGATTATTGGAACTACACCGTGGACGCCCTTACGATTTGTCAGGCATGCCCTCCAAGTCCAATAATTTACAATTCGTGGTGGAACTTGGGATCGGAGAATTTAGCAGATTGGGTATAAAACTGGGAGACCGCATTGATTTACAGATGTTAGCCAAAGCAATATCTTACAGCGGTGGATTTCCACGCCATTATAACCTGCAAGGTTACGCTCGGTAACCGTTCGGATTTTTACTCTGCCAATGCCAAGCATCGGCAAGCATTTCTTCCAAAGTTTTTATCGTCTTCCAACCGAGTATTTTTTCGGCATGGGAAGGATCTGCCCAAGCCTCGGTAACATCACCCGGGCGGCGGTCGGCAAGCTCGTATGGAATTTTTGTTCCAGTCGCTTTTTCGAAAGCAGAAATTACTTCGAGCACGCTGGACCCTCGACCAGTGCCAAGGTTGCAAACCAAGCCCTCCCCTCGTTGTTCAATCGCCTGCAAGGCTTTTAAATGAGCATTTGCTAAATCGACTACATGTAAATAATCACGGATGGCAGTTCCATCACGGGTCGGATAATCGCTTCCAAAAACTCTTAGCTTTTTGAGCTTACCTGAAGC